>JABXKY010000303.1 GCA_013619005.1 Candidatus Bathyarchaeota archaeon
ATAACGATGATATGCCTCTGAGATCCGCAGAATATTGAAGAAATTAATAGGGAAAGATGTTATGAGGTGTGCTTGAACAGGACCTCAACGTCCAGCTCAAGGGCCGCCACTGGCATCTCAAGGTCCCAGTTCCCTAGGACCTCTGGTTTTATCTCCCCTGCCCAGCAGAGGACGTCGTCGCCCAGCTTGGCTACGTAGCGCCTGCCGGGTATGAAGCAGTCCCATCCTCCCTCCTCGACGGTGGCCTCCAGCTCCAAGTTCTCAAGGATGCTGTTCATGGTTGCCTTTATGTCGCTGAAGTTGGCCCTGGCGTGGCACTGGACCATGGCCAGCCTCCTCAGGCTCCTTGCCCCCGTATCGGTTGTGGGGTCGATGACCACTATGTCGTCCACCTCATAGAGGTTCTGGGGGTAGGGGTGGTGCTTGTTGAAGCTGAGAATCTCCATGATGCTGGGCAGCAGCCTGTTCCGCAGGCTGTCATATGCCTCCATCTTGGGGTTCTCGGTCACGCAGATGAGCTCCTCGGGCAGGTTCATCCTGGTGAACAGCTTGTCCTTGTTGCTCATCATGAAGGTGACCACCTCAAGAAGGCCGTGGCCCACCATGAAGTTCCTGATGCTCCTGCTGAACACCTCCAATGCGTCCTCCCCTGCCTCGCTCAGCAGCGGCGGGATGTTGGGCTCGAAGTTGTCGTAATCGTAGGCGATGGCGATGTCCTCCACCAGGTCGATGGGGTGCATGATGTCGGCCCTGTAGCACGGGATATGGGTCTTGATGATGTTCCAGACAACAGTGCCGCTGTGGCCCATCTTCTCAAGCTCCGCCAGCGACTCCTCGGGGGTGAACTCCACTCCCAGGGTCTTGTTGACGTACCTGTTGTCAAGCTCCATCTCCCACGGCTTCAGGTTCGGCGTCGTGAGCACTGACCCGTCTGGGTAGTGGTTGTGCACCTCGTGGATCTCGGCCCCCCTGTCGGCGAACATGGTGCAGATGACGTTCAGCACCTCGGTGATAGCCTTCAGGTCCGTGCCCGTTATGTCTATGAACAGCTCGGCCGTGAACTCGTTGACCCTGGTGTGCTCGCTGTTGATGATGGGGGGCATGGACAGCACCATGCCCTTGTTGTCGAGGATCATGGGATACTCGTCGTGCCCATCAAGTATCCAGGCGTACTCAATGCCCGTCTTCATGTCGTTGAGCACCCAGTCAACCGTCTTTTCCTCTTCTTCTCCCAGTGGCTGGAACTCGAACTCACCCGGCTTCGTCGTGTACGTGACGGGGAACTCCACTACGCTCAGGTCGTGTATGCCTATGGCTACCTTCCTGCGCTTCCTCCCGTGGGTGACGTGCAGCTTCTCCTGCACCTGAATAAGGCTCCTGATGAGGGCGTCGTCGAACTCTATGTTCTTGAGGACAGCGGTCACGAAGAACGGCCTAACGCTCTGTGTCTTCTCATCGATATTGACCTTGTAATCTGATTTCTGGACAAAGTACTCCCTGAGACCCGTCTTGTCGCCTGTCCATGAAGAATAGGCCCTTGCCAAACCCTCGATGCTCAGCAGGTCCGGCCTGTTTGGGAAGACCTCGATGGAGAAACCGTCCTCGGTCTCGCCCTCCCAGCTGACGCCCATCATGGGCAGCCTGTTGCTTAGCTCCTCGACAGAGATATCATTCTCCAGTAGCTCCCTGAAATCCTCTATGTTAACCTCAATAACTGGCACTCAATTCACCTCGTCCACAACTTGGCCCGCCTAAGCAGGCCGATGTCGTTACTATACAGCTCCTTGATGTTTTTCACCTTGTAGCTCTGCATGACCAATCTGTCGAAGCCTGGGCCCCAAGCTAGTACTGGCACGTCAAGGCCCAACAGTGGCTTCACCACCTCTGGCCTGAACATTCCTGCCCCAAATAGCTCCATCCATGAGCCCCTTTCCTCGATCCAGACCTCGGCCTCCATGCTCATCTCCGTGTAAGGGAAGTAAGCCGGCCTGAACCTGAACTTTGTCAATCCAAGGCCCTCAAGGTAAGCCTTGAGGTAGCCCTTCATGTCCCTGAAAGTCACGTCCTCGCCGATGACTATTCCGTCGGTCTGGTAGAACTCGGCCAGGTGGTTCCAGTCGATGGTCTCGTTCCTGAAGACCCTGCCGACGCTGAAGAACTTGGCTGGCAGGTCCTCTGGTTTGAGCTTCGCGATCTGGTTGACGCTCAAGCTCGTTGTGTGAGTCCTGAGCACTGTCCTCTTCGCCAACTCTGGGTCCCACTTATACTGCCATCCCTTGCTACCGGTTGTCCATCCGTTCTCGTGGGTCTGCTTGACCTGCTCCACCATCTTGGCGTCTGGCAGGTGCCCCTTGTAGGGTGTCTTCATGTAGAACGTATCCGCCAGGTCCCTTGCTGGGTGGTCCTGTGGCTGGTACAAAGCGTCAAAGTTCCAGAAGTTGAGCTCCAAGTAGTCTCCCTTCATCTCCTTGAACCCAAGCTCGACCCAGAACCTTCTGATGTAATCGATTATCTGGCTGATGAAGTGGCGTTTGCCCGGCAACGTGTTGGGCACAGGGAGGGATACATCGTACTCCTGGAACCTTGACCCAATCCAGCCTCCCGTTGACAACAGCGCTGGGGTCAGCTGTGTGATAATATTGACCGTCTCTAGCTCAGAAAGCTCTGGGAGAACCTGTTCACCGAACTTTGTGATGTTGACAAAACGCGTCGTGGATTCCGTGATGGTGGCCAGCTTCCTCTTCACCAGCTGGTCCAGCAAGTCCTCGTCAACGGGCTCACCCGCCTTGATGGCTTTCAACGCAGCCTCCTCCGGGGTGGACTTGATTCCCTTCCCCTTGTCGGTGAGGCTTATGACGCCCCTGTCGATGTTGGCCCACCCATTCCGCCTAATCCATGCGAGGGCGATGTTCAGGGTCTCGAAGGTCCTCTTCAGGTCGGCGATGGCCATGCCCCCGTCAACCAGTACCTTGCGCAGGTTCTGCTCCGGCAGACCTTTTTCAAAATAAACGTCTCCCTCGTCGGTGAGGGATGTAAAACGTGAGACCTCTTCACTAAACTCAACTACGCCTTTCGTCATGGCCCAATCGGATGCCTTCTCCACCGCGTCCCTCCCGAGACCGGTGAGCTTGGATAGTTTGTCTGTGGTAGCCGTCTCCCCGCCGCTGAGGGCGTGGAGCAGCTTCCGCTCGTTCTCGTTCAGCCTTGTTGCTACTTCTTTTGGTTTCATGTGAGGTCTCACCAACCTACACATCTAGGATAGTTCGAATTTAAAAATTGGCTTGCTAATGAAAAAGTAAAAAAGGAGCCTAGATCGCGAAATCTAGCCCTGTCGAGCCGGCCTCTATGACTACCCCGTTCATTATACCCGTTGTCAGCTTGGGTGGCGGATAGTTCATGCACCCACCTGTGAGTCCCTGGAGGGTCTCTATGTCCCAGATGGTCCCGCATGCATCGCATCTTAGGAACTTGCCCTCGACCATGTGGAAGCTGAACGATAGGCATGGTTCACACACACGGATGCCCGAGATGGTCTTGCCCTTGGGCGTTGATATGATTATCAAGGGCAGGTACTCTGCGTCCCTGTAGGTCGTCAGGTCGATATCCCTGCCGATGTAGGTGAAATTCTCCGTCCTGTTGTCCAGCTTGATGTCCACGAATGTCAGTTTATTCATCTCGACGACGTCCTCGGGAACTGTTACCCTGCCCGTCTCCGATGAGATCACCGCGTTGTCATAGAAAACGCCGGCTATCTCGGCTGGGTAATCTGGTCCTCCCATCTGGCTGATCCCCCAGTACCCCAGTACGATTACCAGGATAGCCCCCATCACAATGGTGTTCCTGTTTCCGCTGCTGCTCTGCTGTTGCTGCTGTCTCTTTCTCTTGTCCCTGTTCTTCCTACTCTTTTTCTTTGCCATTCTATTCATCTCTCCTGTTTACTGTCATTATACCCCCGTCGATCATGCCGATGACCTTGTTCGCGATCACCGTGCGTGATTGATCGTGGGTAACGAATACAATGGTCTGCCCCTCCCCGTTGAGGTCGGATAGCAGACCCATTATCCCGTCCCCCGTCTTCTGGTCAAGGTTGCCCGTTGGCTCGTCGGCCAGAAGTATCTTGGGCTCGTTCACCAGCCCCCTCGCCACGGCTACTCGCTGTTGCTCGCCGCCGCTTAGCTCGGTTGGCTTGTGGTCAGCCCGTTCATCAAGCCCCACCTTCTCAAGGCTATCATAGGCCCTGTCCTCCTGCTCCCAGCCGCTCACGCCGTCAATGGACAGTGGAAGCATCACGTTCTCCAACGCCGTCAGGTACGGGAGCAGCTCAAAGGTCTGGAATATGAACCCCACGTTGTCCCTCCTGAACTTTGCCCTCATGCGCTGGTTCAGGCTGTAGATGTCAGATTCATTGACAAGGACCCTGCCCGTGTTCGGGGTCAGGAGCCCTCCCAATGTGTATAGAAGCGTGGACTTCCCGCTCCCGCTGGGCCCGGTAACCGCCATGAAGTCCCCTTCACTGATCTCAAGGCTCACGTCGTGGAGGGCGTTGACCTGGTTCCCGCCTATTATGTAGCTCTTGGTTACGTCGTTTACCGCTATCATCTAAATCGCCTTCAATGCGCTCACTGGGTCTATCTTTGTGGCCCTCCACGTCGGGTACAGGCTCGCGACTAGGCAAGCCACCACCGAGATGGCTAGCGACAATGGGACCACGAATCTGGGGACGTTGCCGATGCTAGTCGCCGTGGACAACACCAAGGGGCCGAGTAGAACCGATGATGCCACCCCCAGCCCTGCACCCAGCAAGCCTCCCGCCAGTCCAAGCAGGACTGCCTCGAACAGGAAGATCCTGTAAACGAAACTGCTGTCCGCTCCCAAGCTCAGGAACACGCCGATCTCCCTCCTCCTCTGGTGGACGGAGGAGACCATGGTGTTCATGACGCCGATGCATCCCGCTACAAGGACAACGGAGGCCAACCCCAGTGAGAAGCTGGCCGCCTGCTCGACGGCCATCATCCTGGTCTCAACGGCCTGTTTCACAGGCGTGGCCTTGACACCGGGAATTGCGTCCATTATCTGTTTTGAGATCTCCTCGACGGGGCAATCAGAGCAAAGAGCTCCGATATCCACCACGCTGACCTTACCGGGTAGTCCCATCATCTCCTGGGCGGTGGCGAGGGGCAGGAAGACTGTGTAGTCGTCGTTCGAGCCCGTCTCGGACAGGTAGCCTGTCACCGTGAATGTCCTATCGTTCAGGTCAATTGATGACCCGATTGAAAGCTCTAGCGCACTGTAGACCTCCGAGCCTAGCAGCGTCTCATCGCTTCCCGGTTCAGGGATCTCGCCGTTGATGTCCCACCAGACCTTGAGGAGCCGCTCATCATCGGCGTTCACTCCCACCATGAGGAGGTTTGACTCCTCGTACTCGGTCTGGCCGAACAGCTTCGGTGAGACTATCCTGATGTTAACGGCGTTCTCGATTGTCTCAAGGTTCTTGAGCGTCGCCTCGTCGAAGGTTGAGCTCCCCACGGTCACGCTCCCATAGGGTACGTTGATGCTTTTTGTGTCCGGGGTGACCACCACGTTTGGCCCGTATTTCTCGACCTCCTCACCTATCTTGATCTCCATGCTGTTGGAGATGGTGACAGTGGCCACGATGACGGCTATCGCCAGGATCAGGCCGATGGAGTTGAGAACTGTTCTTCCCTTTCGCCTTGCGAGGTTCTTGAGTACGAGGTTTTCTGGGCGCATTTTGTTGGTCACTTGGTATGGTTTATATGCCAATGGGGCGAACTATACTGCGTAGTTACCGCATGGGATATAAAGCTAACTACAGGTGGTAGTTATGAGTTCGGACACAGACTGGATAGGGTTTCAGCCCCACAAACGGGACCTAGGCAAGGTTCTGGGCGACCTAGAGGCAGACATAATGAAGACTATATGGACCATCCAGAGCGGAGACGTAAAGACCATACACAATGAGCTCAACAAGGAGAGGAAATCCGCGGTGACAACAGTGGCCACCGTCCTAGACCGCCTGCACGGCAAGGGGCTGGTCCAGCGGGAGCTTGTGAAGGGCGCGGGGGTCCGGTACGTCTACAGCCCAGCCATGACGAGGACCCAGTTCGACTCGACAGTAGTTAGGAACGTTTTCAAGGGACTGTTTGAATCCTTTGGTGAATCCGCCATATCATACCTGGCCCAGTCCACGGGAATCGAGGACCAGGATGCGTTGGAGGAACTCAGGAAGAAACTGGAACAGCTCAAGGAAGAATAAACAGTGCTGGAAGCGGTAAGCAGGTTCATAGCGCCCTATGTCAACGTCCTGTTCATTTCGACGGCGATATCATCGATAAGCCTGCTTACATTGAGGGCCTTCAACATTGACGCTTACAGGGCGAGGACCAAGCTACTGTTCCTGCCGCTCACTGGCTCGCTTCTTCTTGCCCTATGGATTTCACCTAGCTGCTTCGCTCACTACTTATCATTGGACGTCATCGATCCCGCTCACATTATCTGCCAAGACCCGACTTTCGCTTATCTCTCCAGGATATGCGCAAGCTGGGTCGGTTTGATATCGTTCTCGTTCACAGGTGCGATGGCACTCGGGGCCATAAGCTACTACTACGGGGGCGTCATAGCCCAAAGGATCTACTCTGCCGACGAGGTGGACGACGAGGAACTGGGTCCCCTCTATGACAAGATCATAGACATGGCAGAGAGGGCGGGCATCCTTGACCCTGACGTATACCTCCTGGAGTCCAGCACACCCAGAATATTTAGCTACGGTGGCCACGGGTGGCCTAAGATCTACATCTCGGTGGGTCTGATGGAGGTGCTGGACGAGGCTGAGGTCCTGGCGGCCATCGGCCACGAGATCGCCCACATCAAGAACAACGACACATTCCTCAAGAGCGCCTCCCTTAGCCTCAAGATAGCGTCCCTCTTCAACATCGTGGGGTTCATCGTGGACTCCATGCTCAGCAGGGACAGGGAGTTCCTGGCTGACCTGGAGGGATCAGAGCTATCAGGCAACCCAAGGGCGTTGATATCGACACTTATCAAGCTATCAGCCATCGAGTCCGAGGGCCTCAGCGGCTTGGTAACAGGGACCCTCTCGCTGAGCATGTTCTCGGACAAGATGAGCAGGTTCGGTATATTCAGCCGTCACCCACCCCTGGACGAGAGGGTCAGGCGGCTGCTGGCCATCGCCTAGTTGAAGTAATCAGTGATCTTTCTCTGAGTCATCGTATGTCTTAGCAGCGGGCCCGCCTCCATCCACCTCTCGAAGGGGATGGTGAGCCTGCCCATGACGTGGCTCATGGCGTTCTGCAGCGTCTCGAACTTTCTTGGCTCCTGCCTCATGGCGTTCCTGCAGTTCTCCCTTACCTGCCAGACGCCCACTGGCAGGAAGTAGTCGGGGTACGCCTCCCTGAATATGAACACCTTTGCCTGGCGTTTCCTCTCCTCGAGGTTCTCAAGGACGGCCAGCTTGCCGCTGTAGTAGCAGCCCCCCATGCTGGCG
This sequence comes from Candidatus Bathyarchaeota archaeon, assembly GCA_013619005.1. Lineage (GTDB taxonomy): Archaea > Thermoproteota > Bathyarchaeia > TCS64 > TCS64 > RBG-16-57-9. Next base: position 7,523 of record JABXKY010000303.1, read on the forward strand.
TACTTGCTCCTCCCTTTGTAGGGCTCCCAGTCTGTGACTATAGCCACCTTCTCCTCGTCGGGGTTCCACAGTGTCTTGGGGTACCACGCCTCGTATGCCTCGTAGCACCACGCGTCTGGCACCAGGAGTATCTCAAACCTGTTGCCAATGTAGTTGGACTCGTAGACCTCAAAGTGGTTCAGCTGGGGGTAGTCCTTGATCTTCTTTGTCAGGTGCTTCCCCAGCAGGTCGTCCACAGCCGTTATGCTCCACCTGGTGGGCACCAGCCTCCTGTTCTTGCCGATGCCGAAGTTGCCCATGCTGAACGCCTTCATTATGCTGCTGAGGGGGAGCCCATGATCGAACAGCTTGATGGTGGCTGGGGCGGCCTTCAGGTCGGTGTCGTAGTGGTACTTTTCCATGTGGCGGTTCCACTTGATGTACCCGATGTCCACCTTCTTGAGGGGGGCCGTCGCCCCCATGGGCTGCACGTCGCCGTTCATGTAGAACTGCTTCGTGGGCTTCTTGGTGAGCTTCATCTCTGTCTCGACGTAGTGCTCTGCAAGGCTCAGCTCCCTGGTCTGTTCAAGGAGCCTTCCCGCCTTCCAGGGCTTCCTGACGTTCACTGGGGTCATTCCCCTGATGAGCTGGCTCCTGTAGTTGATGATCTCGTTTATGCTCTTGCCGAACCACTGCTCCGGGGCGTCAAGTATCTCGGTGTTGCCGTAGTAGGTGGGTGATAGAGGTCCGATCTGGACGTAGGGGTAGCCAATTCGGCCGACGAACACGCTGGGCGGGCTGCTTCCATCGATCTCAGTGCCCTTCACGCTCTGGAACATGGTGGTGAAAGCCCCCAGGCGCTCCATGATGGGGCAGATGGTCTTACCGCACAGCATCTTGCCGCCCTTGCAGACGCTGCACGGACCCTGGCTGGGAGCCTTGAGCTTGAGCATGTCGCTAGTTACGTCCAGCGAGGAGGCGATGTTGGGGTCTGCCTGCACCATGTCACGTACCCACTTGTTCTGTGGCTTGAACTTGGTGGTGATGCGCTTCCCCATTGGTGCTCAATGGGTCAAGGATGTTAAAAATGCATAAGGTGAGTATTTGGGAGGAGAGGTCACTGAAAATGGCTGGAATCACCGTTGAAAACATCAAGATACCCCATGGAGCAATCAATCTGAAGGGACGACTATACAGGGCAGAGGGAGAGGGCAGGAAGCCCTCCGCGATCATCTGCCACGGGTACCCCGGTGACACATAGAACATGGACCTGGCGGAGGAGCTAGCCCTCAACGGAGACAACGTACTCGTGTTTTATTATGCGGGCGCCTGGCCAGCGAGGGCACCTATAGGTTCAGCAACCTGACTCCCAGCACAAGGTCCGCGCTAGACTGGTTCATGAGGCAGCCGTACGTGGACACAGCCAGAGTTGCATTGATCTCCCACAGCGTGGGGGCAATACCTCTAACCAACCCTGTCTCTTATACACAT
>JABXKY010000146.1 GCA_013619005.1 Candidatus Bathyarchaeota archaeon
ACGTATACGTACCAACAGCTCTACCGAGAAGTAAACAAGTTCGCGAACCTACTCAAGCAAAAAGGCATCAAACGGGGCGACACGGTGGCTCTCTACATGCCCATGATCCCCGAGCTACCAATAGCCATGCTGGCGTGCTCCAGGATAGGGGCGCCTTTCACACAGGTGTACTCGGGGTTCAGCAAAGACGCGCTGGCAGAAAGAACCAGACATCTGGAGGCTAAGATACTCATCACCTCCGATGGGTTGTGGCGACGAGGAAAGATAGTCGACTTGAAGGGGATAGCTGACGCGGCAGTGGAGACATGCCCAAGCATTCAGAACGTAATAGTGGTTAAGCGGACGGAGCATGAGGTGAACATGGCTCCGGGACGTGACCTCTGGTACCACGAGGAAATGGAGTCCGTGAAGTTTAGTCATGTGGAGCCAGAGCGCATGGCCTCAGAGGACGTCCTTTACGTTTTATACACGTCAGGGACTACCGCGAAGCCAAAGGGCGTGCAGGTCTCCACCGGAGGCTACCTGACCTACGTTACCTCCACCCTCAAATGGAGTTTCGACGTGGACGACATGGATGTCTGGTGGTGTGCAGCCGATATTGGCTGGGTGACGGGCCACAGCTACATCGTGTTCGGTCCACTCATCCACGGCTTGACTAGCATCATGTACGAGGGGGCACCAGAGTTCCCAGATCCCGGACGCGTATGGAGAATGATCGAGGACTACAGCGTCACCAAGTTTTACACCAGTCCCACACTGATCCGTCACTTGATGAAGTTCGGGGACGAGTACCCCAACTCGTACGACCTTTCCACGATATCCATACTTGGCACCGTGGGAGAGCCCATCAACCCGGATGTGTGGAGATGGTACTACCGCGTTGTAGGCAAGGAAAAATGCCCGATCAGTGACACATGGTGGCAGACCGAGACAGGGGGGTTCATGATAGCCCCCGCACCAGGCATCGATCTACAGCCTTTGAAGCCCGGTTCAGCCACTTTTCCGTTACCAGGTATTGACCCCATAATAATTGATGAGGACGGTCAACAAGTGGAGGACGGTGTCAAGGGATACCTGGCTATTCAAAAACCGTGGCCCGGTATGTTAATGACCTTGTTCAAAGACGATGAGAGGTACCAGGAGTATTACTGGGCCCGATACCCTGGATCAGAGCAGGACCTGTTCTACACGGGGGACTATGCCGTTAGAGACAAGGACGGATACTATTGGCTCCTTGGACGGTCAGACGATGTGCTCAAGGTAGCTGGACACAGGCTTGGCACCATCGAGTTGGAGGACTGTTTGGTCAGTCATTCCGCTGTCGTCGAGGCGGCTGTGGTGGGGAAGAAGGACGAGATCAAGGGGGAGGTCCCTGTTTGTTTTGTTGTGCTGAAGGTGGGTCATAACCGTTCACAGGAACTGGTCGATGAGCTTAAGCGCCACATTAGGAACACGATCGGACCCATTGCTTCGCCAGCAGATATCTACTTCGTCCCTAACATGCCCAAGACTAGGAGCGGAAAGATCATGAGGCGAGTCATCAAGTCTCTGACAGACGGGGAAAGCGTGGGCGATCTGACGACTTTGGAGGACCCGGACGCGGTTGAGGAGATCATAAAGGTCGTCTATCCTCAACGGTGATCAGGGGGCTACTTACAGTAAGTAGTCTGCGTGACTATTCTCCCTTTTTTGTTTCTCTGGATGAATATTAATAGAAGTTCCACCGAGCTTTCTCTGATTTCTATGGCACTTAGCGAAGGCGAGTTCCAGGCAGAGATGGCGGTGGACGATGACAGCTTCAAAAAGAACACCGGTCTCAGCCTCAGGGAACAGTACCTGAAATACCACCCCCAGGTCCTCACCGATTTCGGGGACGAGATGGAGAAAGTATGGGGGAGAAAGTGGAAAGCAAACACCAACGTTGGCAAGCTCAGGATGGTCATGGTCCACAGGCCGGGACCCGAGTTCGAGACAATCGGCCAGAAGACGCCTTTCCCGCCCTATGAAAGCCACCTACCGGCGTGGAGGATGTCCGAGAAGATACCGCTGGACGAGCTTGTTGAGGCCCATCTCAACATGGTTGACGCCTACAAGGCAGAGAGCATCGAGGTAGTGATCAGAAAACCCGAGACAAATGATCCTGCATACCAGGTGAAGGCAATCTACACAGACGACGTCTGCCACCCAGGTGTCTACGGTCAGATCATACTCAGAATGTACGACTGGATGAGGAAGGGAGAGGAAAAGTACACCTACCAGACCCTAGCCGAGCTCGGATGCCCAGTGGTAGGCATGGTTCAGGGAAACGGAATGGCTGAAGGGGGAAGCATCGGCTGGATGGACGAGAAACACCTCCTCATCAGCGTCCACTTTCCCAGGAGCAACACACAGACACCTGAGGTAACAAGGGCCAACGAGTTCGGCGCCCAGCAGTACAAACACATCGTCCAGATGCAGGACCCTGAGGTTGATGTTAGGATCATGCCGGGATACGGTAGCAGGATCAACGTGAGCCATTACAGCTTGGTGGACAGGCACACCACGATACAGGACCCAAGGATGCTTGATCCTTACCTGAAAAAGTGGATGGAGACAGAGATGAACTGGGAGTTCATCGACCCACCGGAAGAGGTCTGCGTCAAGGTCCACACGAGGGACCCGAGGAACCAATGGATCAAGAGGGCGCCAAACACAGGGATAGTCTTGGAACCCAGGAAGATCATGGTGAACGAGGGAAACCCGAAGGCCACCAAATGGTTCGAGAGCATGGACATTGAGGTTGTAGAGGTAGACGTTGCATCCCTTGTCCGCCCCAGGAACAGCGGCAGTATCCACTGCACAGCAGGCAGCCTCATCAGAGACCCTGAGCCCAAGAGCTACTAAGCATCAATACTACTTTCCCAGTTTCATTTTTGAAATACAGTTATCCAATAAAGATAGATCACCCTGTATATGGCAGACTCCAACCTCGTCTCACGTTGTGGGATATACTGTGGAGCATGTTATGTTTACAGGGCTGAGAGGGACGTAGGTGAGTTCCTCAGGGAGGTGGCCCAGTGGCAGGAAGTAGAGATCGATGAAGTCAAGTGCAACGGGTGCACCGCGCC
>JABXKY010000032.1 GCA_013619005.1 Candidatus Bathyarchaeota archaeon
GTTTCTAATGATACCCGCGTCGTTCTTGAGCCTCTTCTGGTCCTCAAGCCCATAGGCGGCTACCTTGTCGATATCAAAGTTCTCGAAAGCCTTCTCAAAGTTGGGCCACTTGTTGGCTATCATAACCCAGTTGAGCCCTCCCTGGAAAATACACCGGGTCATGTTTGAGAAGTACTCAACATCCGTTGATGGTCTCCTGTCCTTGTACACCCACTTCGGTGGTGGCATTCCTGGCGGCATGATAAAGTCATAAGACCGGTTGTTTTTGAAGGTTTCAGTGTCACCGGTAGATAGCGATGAGGTCGCTGATGATGCCGTGGGCCGTCTCGACGCCCCCTGCGCCCCTGCCGATGACCGTTACGTCCTGAAGCCCGTCCGTCATGTATGTCAGTGCGTTCATCGTGCCGTTGACATTGGCAAGCGGGTCAGTCATGTGAACCCTCTCAGGGGCAACCTTGGCACTAACCACGCCGTCCTCGATGTGCGCCTGGGCGATGAGTTTGATTCTCATGTTTTCCCTTTTCGCCTCATCTATCATGGTCGGGGTTATGCCGGTGATTCCCTCTCGCTCCACATCAGAAGGCTTCAGGTCTGCCCCCATGACTGTGTTCGCCAGGATGACCACCTTTCCTACGGCGTCCCATCCCTCGACATCGCCCGCCGGGTCCGCCTCGGCGTAGCCAAGCTCCTGGGCCTCCTTCAACGTGGCATCGTAGCCGCCGCCCTGCTCCATCTTGGTTAAGATATAGTTGGTGGTCCCGTTGATGATGCCCTTGAAGCCGTTGACCTTGTTGCCCGCCAGCGTCTCCTTGCCCAAGTTCACAGCGGGGGTCCCCGCCATCACCGTGGACTCGATCCTGAACTTTACCCCGTTCTCGTCAGCTAACCCCTTTAGCTCGTTGTACGCGAGGGCGGGCGGCCCCTTGTTGCATGTGATCACGTGCTTGCCCATGCTCAGGGCCTTCCTAATGTGGGATAGGCCGGGTTCACCTGTCTCCAGGTTTGTCCCTGTGACCTCGACAACCACATCCGCCCCCGATTCCTTGATGGTCTGTATGCTGTCAAGGCCCTTGATTCCAGTGGGGTATGACTCAACTGTCCCATTGTCCTCGAAAGAAGCGAGGAGGTGCTCCAGCTCAATTCCTTCCTTCACCATGAGGCTGCCCTTGCTTCTTCCGCTTATGGCCACTATATGGGCGTCGAGCCCGTGTAATTCTTTGAGTTCCTGCTGTTTCTGGCTCAGGACTCGCGCAAAGCTCTGGCCGACAACGCCAAAGCCGATCAACGCGATTTTAGTCATGTGGTAGGGTACACACCATGTGTTAATAATGTGTTTACACCTCTTTTTCGGGTTGAGGGGTTTATAAGAAACAGAGGGGGGGTGCCGCCCCGGTTAGGGACGCGTCGCAGGCGATCACGTCATACCTCCTGGGGGCGGCTAAGCCTCTAATTCGTGGTTTCGGAGGCCCCGATATAAGGTTCATAGACCACTGTTACTTATCTCCCGAAGGGTTTATGGGGGCATCCCTCCCAGCCTCATGTATGCGGGGTTCCCTTGGCCACTACATCCGTGAGCACTGGAATCAGCTGGTCTACGTCGTCCTCGCCGAACTCAGCTTAATCGTCACGTCCCTAGTCGTATTGATGGCCCAGCCAATATACATGGGTCAAACCTCCCTACTGAGAGCCGTGTTCGCCTTGATATGCGTCATTGGCATAATCGCCGGGGTCTCCCCTGGAATCCTATCTTTCTCCGGTGCGGAGAGGAGGGACGGGGAGGGCGTGTCGGGGCACCACCCTGATTGCGGGAGGTTCAACGGGCACACCGTCAACCTACTGGGGAAACGGCGGTGCGCCGGGTGCACGGGGCTTGTGGTGGGCGCCGTTGCCTCGCTGGGAGGTCTCGCCCTAGGATTGGCACCTCTTGAACTGGGTATCTATAATGTGTTCTGGGGCGGCGTCATCCTCGTTGGGCTGGGTCTTGCCCAGCACTTTATTGACCTGGGGAATGAATGGGTCCACCTGTTACTGAATATCCTGTTCGTGGTCGGGGCGTGGCTCATGTTCGAGTCCATACAGGGCCTTGTGCTGGACCTAGGAGTCCAGGTGTACTTCCTTTCCATGACGGTGTTCTGGATATGGGCCAGGATTAGGGCCAGCCAGTGGACCCATGTGGGGGTCTGCGCTGGGTGCCCCCGGAGATGCGTACATGTTTTTGAGTAATCTTTGTATAATTCCATCCCGCTTTCTACTGTGATTGATTTTGGTGTACTGTACAAAGTGTGGAACCGAGAACGAGGAAGAGGCAACCGAGTGCTCAAACTGTGGAGTATCACTGAATCCGTTGCCCACAATGTACAGGAGGAGAGACTGGGACATGGAGGACGGCTGCTTCGGGGGACGAGGTAAGACCACGTGGCCGCTGGTCTTCGGCGGGTTCCTTATACTCTTGGGGCTCTCGACCCTTCTGGACGACGTGTTCGGGTGGTTCAGGTTCGATACCCTTTGGCCCCTGTTCATAGTAGGCATAGGGCTTCTAATAGTAACCAACGCCATGCAAAAGCGGCGTTAACCCTATTTTCTTTGTTCCATCTGCCTGACGCGCTCGTAGAGCACTATAGCTGTCGAGACGCTCACGTTAAGTGACTCCAATTTGCCTCTCATGGGGATGTGGACGACCTTGTCACACTTGCCCATCAATGTGGGGTTGACTCCCTTGCTCTCCCCACCTATCACAAAGGCAACGGCGCCTGTCAGATCCTCCTCGTAGTAGGGCTTCTTGCCCGAGGCATCGATGGCGATGAGCCTCACGCCATCATCCTTCAACATCTTGATGGCGGGGTAGATGTTTGTCTGCCACACCGGCACGTATAGACTCCCACCCATGGAGACCCTGTGGACGGTCTCGCTGAGCTTAGCCGAACCTCTCTTAGGGATGGCTATTCCGTCGATTCCGGCCCCCTCGCTGGTCCTGATGATGGCGCCCAGGTTATGGGGGTCCTGCACCTCGTCCAGTATCACCACGCACAGGTCCCTGCCTGTCTCCTGGAGCACCTTGCCGAGGCCCCACTGGGCATCCGTCTGGGCGTACCCTATGATGCCC
>JABXKY010000346.1 GCA_013619005.1 Candidatus Bathyarchaeota archaeon
AAGTTTTGGAATAATATCCATCAGTATGTGGTGAAAAGTCCACGGATCATCGCTGTCTAACGCCTTTCTAGATAGCTTTTCTGGGAACAGGTCTAGGTATACATTGTAATCTTGTGAGATTATTATCTGGTTCTCGTAACCTTTTTCCAAGAGCTCAACAAGGACATCGACTCTTGAGTCATTTGAAAGAATCGACTCTATACCAAACCTATCTAACCCAATATAGCACCCGGAAGCTAGTATGGTTTCAAGATAATCCATATCAGCTGTGTCTCCACAATGGCCAATAACCAGTTTACCTGGTTCAACACCTTCGTCTAACAAAATCTCAAGTTGGGGTATTCCGTTCTTGTAAGCACTGTTACTATGTGTAATAACGGGGAGTCCGCTTTTTTTGTGAAGTCTTGAAGCTACTCTAAGCAGTTTCTCGTTGGTTGGTGTTATTTCTGTCGCAGATGCACATTTGATTACACCTGGCTTAATGTCAGTTCCTTGTATTCCTTCCTCTATTTCGGGTATCAACTGGTCTACAAGGTCGTCGATTTGCCACCCGTTGAGGAAAAATTCATCAATATGGTAGAACCCTGTGGATGCAATTATGTTTACACCTGATTTTTCTGATACTTCACGTAGTAGCCTTATGTCTCTTCCGAGGTTTATTGGGGTAGCATCTACTATTGTTTGTAATCCTTGTTGTTTCGCGTAACGTAGTTCACTTATTGCACTGGATAAAACCTCTTGACGGTTGAACCAGTCAGGGAATGCTTGATCCATTGAAGTGTTTTTGCAAGCGATGTGTTCATGCATTAAAGTGAAACCCAACTCAGATGGATCAATTGGGCCTAAAACAGAGTTTACCATAAAACAGAGTCAGGGGGCGCGCTATTTGTAGATTCGGAGGCATCAATATACCCATAACATTAGTAGTGTATTCAGGGATGGATTGATTTACGCGCGCGCAACATATCAGTGGGTTTAAAAAAGGGGCGATGCCCCAACTTTACGGGTCCATTCGAATATACCCGTTTACTCTACTACCTTTACGTTTGAAGCCCTTGGGCCCTTAGGGGAGTCCTCGACATCGAACTCTACCTTCTGACCTTCGCGAAGCTCGGATACTCCGTCAAGGGCTGTATGATGAACGAAAACCTCATCGTCTTGCCCCTCAACGCCTATGAAGCCGAAGCCCCTGTCAAGCCATTTTTTAACTATACCTTCCAAATATTTCACCTCTCTGCGTCTACGTTAACGATGCTAAGCATATGGTTATGTAGCTGATTTAAACATATCAGACAAACTGAACCAAAACGCGTGGAGTGCACAGAAAAAATTGAACCCGTCATGTATTTTTCATTAATTGTATCTCTAGCCGGTGTTTATCTACCACGTTTTTGATCCTTTTCAGGAGCGCGCGCGCAGCAGATACGTAACTGTTTTTACTCATAACCTTTATTCTGATTGGCATCCCAATGAGAATGATAGAGGTTATTATGCATGGTTGAATGGAAAACAATCGAGGCGAAATGGCAGAAAAGGTGGAACGACGCGGAGGCGTTCAACACCGAGCCGGATCCGACGAAGCCCAAGTACTATCTGACGGTCGCTTACCCATACCCTAACAGCCCCCAGCACATCGGCCACGGGAGGACATACACCCTCACCGATGTTCACGCCAGGTTCCAGAGGATGCACGGAAAGAACGTGCTACTCCCCATGGGCTGGCACTTCACTGGGACGCCGCTGTTTGCGATGGTGGAGAGGCTCAAGGACAAGGACCCGGGCATCCTCAACACTTTCCTCAATTTGTACAATATACCGGAGGAGAAGCTGCCCGAGCTGGAGGACCCCGTAGCCATGGCAACTTACTTCGCCATGGAGATCAAGCACGGGATGCAGCGCATCGGCTACAGCATGGACTGGAGGAGGGAGTTCACAACAGTTGACGGCTACTACAGCAAGTTCATCGAGTGGCAGTTCGAGAAGCTCAGGGACAAGGGCTTCATCACCCAGGGAAGCCACCCGGTTGGCTGGTGCCCCAGCTGCGGAAACCCTGTTGGCCAGCACGACACGGTGGGGGACAAGGAGCCCGAGATCGAGGAGTTCGCGGTTATCAAGTTCAGGTACGACGACGTGTACTTCCCGGCTGGTACCCTGAGGACGGAGACCGTGTACGGGGTCACCAACATGTGGCTGAACCCTGACGCGCTGTATGTGGAGGCCCAGGTTGAAGGCGAGAAGTGGATCATCAGCGCCGACGCCGCCAACAAGTTCCAGCTGCTGGGAAAGGATGTAAAGATCCTGGACGAGTTCATGGGCGAGAAGTACATCGGCGTGACGCTGACTAACCCGGTTACTGGCAAGGAGTTCCCCATACTGCCGGCGTCATTCGTCGACCCCAAGGCGGTCACGGGGGTCGTGATGTCGGTCCCGGCCCACGCCCCGTTTGACTACGTCGCCCTGGAGCAGCTGAAGAGGGAGATAAAGAAGAACCCGGGCAAGTTCAAGAAGATCAAGCCAGAGGACATCAAGGACATAGAGGCTATCGCGGTCATCGAGATAGACGGTTACAGCGAGATCCCGGCGAGGGACATCGTAGAGAAGATGAAGATCACTGACCAGAACGACCCCAACCTGGAGAAGGCGACCAAGCATATCTACAGCGCCGAGTTCCACGGAGGAAAGATGAGGAGCAACACAAGCCAGTACGCCTCACTCCCGGTACCTCAGGCAAAAGAAGCGGTCAAGGAGGACCTGGTGGCCAACGGCTCAGCGACAACCATGTACGAAATGCTGGAGCCCGTTCAGTGCCGCTGCGGAAGCGAGGTGGTGGTCAAGATATTCGAGAACCAGTGGTTCATCAACTATGGTGACGCCGCCTGGAAGAAGCTGGCCCACGAGAACATCGAAGAGGCAAACATCATCCCCCGTGAGCTCAAACAGGAGTTCCACAACGTGGTTGACTGGCTGAAGGGCAAGGCATGCGCCAGAAAGATAGGTTTAGGTACCCCTCTGCCATGGGCACCTGACTGGACCATCGAGGCCCTGAGCGACTCGGTCATCTACATGGCCTACTACACGGTCATCAAGGGCATCAACGAGGTGAGACCCCAGCCCGAGCAGCTGACGGAGGAGTTCTGGGACTATGTGTTCCTGGACAAGGGAGACCCTGCGAAGGTAGCCGCCTCAACGGGTTACCCGGAGGACAAGCTGATGGAGCTGAGCAACGAGTTCAACTACTTCTACCCGCCGGACGCGAGGCACAGCGGCAGGGACCTCATCAGCAACCACCTGACCTACATGGTGTTCTGCCACAACGGTATCTGGCCCAAGGAGATGTGGCCGCAGGGCATCACTGTCAATGGCAGCGTGCTGATGGAGGGGAGCAAGATGAGTAAGAGCCTTAACAACATCATACCCCTGATCAACGCCATCGAGACGTTCGGGGCTGACCCTCTGAGGATAAGCCTCATGATCACGGCCGAGCCACTCAAGGACGCCGACTTCAGCCCGGACCTGGCAAAGTCCATGGGGGACGCACTGGAGAGGTTCTACAGGAAGGCAGAGGACGTCATCGCGGCGGGCAAGGGAAACCCCACGGAGCTCAAGGACATTGATAGATGGATGTTGAGCAAGCTGCAGGGCCACATCGCCGACGCCAACGAGGCCATGGAGGAGCTCAAGGTAAGGAAGACCATCCACGCTGCCCTTTACAACCTCAACGTCGATATGGACTGGTACAGGAAACGCACTGCAAGGTACTTGGATGACCCTGAGAGGGCCGAGGCCATCAAGTACGTCGAGTGGACCGTGCTGGAAACACAGGTAAGGATGCTGACACCGTTCACCCCCCACCTCAGCGAGGAGGTGTGGGAGATGATGGGTGGAGAGGGCTTCGTTGCCTTCGCTGACTGGCCCCAGGTAGACGAGTCCATGGTGTCCAAGGACAGCGAGTCCATCGAGAACATCGTCCAGACCAGCATGGAGGACGTCCAGAAGATCACAAGGGTCACTGGCATCAACCCAGGGAAGATATACTTCTACACGGCTGACGGCTGGAAGTGGAAGATATACATGAACGCTCTGGAGCTGGCAAAGAATAACAGCTTGGACGTAGGCAGCCTCATCAGGATATCCCTCAAGGATGCGGAGATGAAGGTCAGGAGCAAAGAGGTGGCCGCATTCGCCAGGCAGCTGGTGGACGACACCATCAAGCTGCCAGAGAGGGAGCTTAAGATGCGCATAAAGATGGGCCAGCTCAACGAGGTGGTCATCCTACAGGACGCGCTGAGCTTCATCGAGGGAGAGTACAGCGCTGAGGTAATCATCGCGGCCGAGTCGGACCCCTGGATAGAGGACCCGGCTAAGAGGGCCGCGAGGTCCAAGCCATACAGACCAGCCATCTACGTGGCCTAAACCCCATTTTTTACACGTATCTCTCGAACCAGGCTATGGTTCTACGCAGGCTATCCAGGTAATTGGCCGGCTTCTTCCTGACCCCGTGACCGTCATCGACGTACCTGACCATCCTGGACTCTACGCCCATCTTCTTTAGGACCATGAAGAACTGCTCTGCCTCGCAGATAGGGGTGTCGTTGTCCATCTCCCCGTGGATGAATAGGGTTGGCGTCCTTGCCTTGTGGGCCTGCCATATGGGGCTCTGACTTATCATCAGCTCAGGTTTCTCCCATGGCTTGCCCTCTAGCTCAACCTCCATCCACAGCGGGATGGCGCTACAGCCCCACTGGCTCCACAGGTTGCTGATACTGCTGACGGAAACCGCCGCCTTGAAACGGTGGGTCTGGGTTATGATCCAGTTGGTGAGGTAGCCCCCGTAGCTGACCCCCCAGACGCCCAGCCTGTCAGGGTCGATGTAGCCATACTTCCCTATGCAGTGGTCAAGGGCCTCAATGCAGTCCCTATACTCGCCGCCCAGCATGTCGCCCACCACGGCGTCGCTGAAATCGTTGCCGTACCCGCTGCTGCCCCTGTAGTTGATGACAACCTGCACGAACCCGTGGGTGGTTGGCACGCTAAGCCCCGGGTTCCACGAGTACCCCCGCATCCCGCTGGGCCCTCCCTTGATGCTCATGAGGGTCGGGTACTTCTTGGATGGGTCAAACTCCGCTGGCCTGTAGACCCAGCCCTGGATGTCCAAGCCGTCGCTTGTCTTGAACCTGAACTCCTCGGGCCAGGCCACGGTTTTCGTCAACGTGTTGTGGCTTGTGAGCCTTGTCTCGTCGACGTCCATGACGTATATCTCCGTGGGCGAGACGGGGTCGTTCACCGTGTAGCTCATGATGCCGTTGGCCAGTGAGATGTTACCGTGGGCTCGATCGCCATCCATAACTGTGTCCACATTCCCTGCTAGGTCAACCTTGTAGATCGGGTACATGCCCCTGTCCGCCGCCGTGAAGTAAATTGATTTAGAATCATCAGACCAGACGGGGGGATGTGAGCCGTGCCTGTCAAGTGAGGCGGAAAGGTCCCTCATCTCCGAGCCGTCCATGTTCATCACCCAGAGGTGTGAGTCCTCTGGAGTGCTCTCGTTGCTAGTGTCAGCCCTAGTGGTGGCTATGAACGCGATCTTAGACCCGTCCGGGCTGGACTTCGGGTTGTAAATCGCTCCCACCGTGTCGGTGAGCTGCTCAATCTCCTTTGTTGACGGGTCCACCCTGTAGATGTCCAGCTTCATGTTCAGGTCGTCCTCGCCAGTCCTGTTGGATACGAATATGATCTGACCGTCAGGGGTCCAGTCGATGCTGTGCTCGTCATAGTCCCCGAAAGTGAACTGCTCCGGGGGCTCGCCGCCGAGAGCCGAGACGGTGAATATGTGCCGCCTCCGCATGTCGCTGTACCCGTAGAAGCCCTTGAACATGAGCCTGTCCACGACCCTGATCTTGGATTCCTTGTCGTAGGGCTCAAGGGTGCCCAGATACGCTATCCTCGTCCCGTCTGGGCTCCACTTGACGATGTTCCCCACGACGCCGATGCCCAGTGACGCGTTGCTCACCTGGTACGTCGTGATCTTCCTCTTGTGGTCGCCGTTCCTGTCCATAACCCAGATGCCCGTGCAGCTCTCCTCGCCCTCGGTGTACGCGATCCACGCGCCATCGGGGGACCAAATTGGCATTCCAGCCTTCCCAGACTCGGAGAGCTTACGCGGCTCCTCGCCCGGTGAGACGACGTAGACGTCGTTATCGGTTCTATTCTCCTTGAGGTTGATTGCCCCCAGCACGTAGACCACCGTCGATCCGTCCGGGCTCAGTTCAGGGGACCCGATTGACTTGATGGCCACCAGGTCATCCACCGTGATTCCTTGTCTCATAGGGCTTTCACCGTGTAATCATGTTTCAGAGGATACTTAACGGCTTTCAAGGCAGCCATCAATGCAAGGTATAGATTTTTATCCTGTCTTTGTTCTGGTTGAGTAATTTGATATCGCTTGGAGTGGAGTCCACGGCCGACAACCTGGGCATAGGCATAGTGTCTAGCGACAAGGAGGTCATGGCAAACTACATCAAGGTCCATGTGCCCCAGGAGGGAGGCATCCACCCACGTGAGGCGGCCAGACACCACAGCGAGTACATGGGGACGGCGATAAAGACCGCCCTCGATCAGGCAGGTATCACCATGAGCGACGTTGACATCATCAGCTTCGCGCAGGGACCCGGCCTCGGTCCCTGCCTCAGGACGGGGGCAACAGGCGCCAGGGCCCTGGCAACGTACCTTAAGAAGCCGCTGGTGGGGGTGAACCACTGCGTGGCCCACGTCGAGGTGGGCAGGATGGCGACGGGCGCCGTGGACCCGTTGACCCTCTACGTCTCGGGCGGCAACACCATTGTCAGCGGCTACGAGTCGGGCAGGTACCGAATCTTCGGGGAGACCCTTGACATCGCGGTCGGCAACTGCCTCGACACCTTTGCGCGGGCAGCGGGGCTTGAATACCCGGGAGGGCCTGACATCGAGAGAAGGGCAAAGCTCGGGGAGAACCTCATCCAGCTACCTTACGTGGTCAAGGGGATGGACCTGAGCTACAGTGGCCTGCTGACAGCCATCACGACGGAATTAGAGTCCGGGAAACACGATGTAAACGACCTATGCTTCAGCCTCCAGGAGACAGCCTACGCCATGCTAGGTGAGATCACCGAGAGGGCGCTCGCCCATACAGGTAAACCGGAGCTACTCCTCACGGGAGGGGTCGCAGCCAACAAGAGGCTCGCGGGCATAGTCACTGACATCGCGGAGGACCACGGCTCGACGCCGTACATAGTGCCCATCAGGCTGGCGGCGGACAACGGCGCCATGATAGCGTGGACGGGGCTCATCGCGTACAAAGCGGGGCACCAGACCCCCGTGGACGAGAGCCACGTCAACCCCTACTGGAGAATGGATCAGGTGAAGGTACCATGGAGAGACTAGTGGCCAAAGGCGCAGAGGCAGACCTCTACATAACAGAGTGGAACGGCCTGAAGGCCATCAAAAAGGTCAGGAACAAGAAAAAGTACAGGCACCCGGAGCTTGACAGGCAGCTCACCAGGACCAGGACAAACCACGAGGCGGACATCATCCACAGGGCAAAGAAGCACGGCGTGGCGACGCCGCTGCTGTACAGCGTTGACAACGAGAAAGGCGTCATCGTGATGGAGTACATCGACGGCATCAAGATCAGGGACCTTGTGGACCAGCTGGATGAAGGCGAAAGGCACAGGCTCTTCAGGAGGATTGGGTACTTTTCAGGGCAGCTCCATAAAGGGGGCATCATACACGGTGACCTCACCACCAGTAACATCATCAAGTCCGGTGAACGCATCGTTTTCATCGATTTCGGCCTCAGCGAGGTCAACTTCGAGGTGGAGAAGCGGGGCGTGGACCTAAACCTCATGAACAGAATGCTCACCAGCACACATTACAAGTACCAGGAAGAACTACTGGCAGCGTTCAAGGAGGGGTACAGCGCGTCTATGGGCGATGAGGCAGAGGAGACCCTTGAACGCATGGACGAGGTGTCCAAGAGGGGACGTTACATTGAGAAGAACTAAGATATGGATGGGAACCAGCAGCGACCACAAGTACCAAGAGGCAAAGGGAGTCCTAGGCGAGTACGGTATAGAGCTGGAGAGGATGAGCATTGAACGGGTGGAGATACAGGCAGACGAGCCCGAGGCCATCGCAGAGTACAGCCTCAAAGTCCTGGACCTGGATATCCCCATCCTGATTGAGGACGCGGGGCTCTACATCGACAGGTATCTGGGTTTCCCAGGGCCCTACAGTAGCTACGCCCTGCGCACCCTCGACAACCAGGGCATCCTAAAGCTCATGAAGGAGGAAGAGGACAGGGGCGCCAGATACCTGTCAGCGGTGGCCTTCAGGGACGGCAACACATCGGTCACGTTCAGGGGCGAGGTCAAGGGCGAGATATCCATCATGGAACGCGGCACTGGGGGCTTCGGCTACGACCCCATTTTCATACCAGCCGAGGGCGATGGCAGGACCTTCGGGGAGATGAGCGGAGAAGAAAAGGCGAAGATCAGCCACAGGGCCAGGGCGTTCAGGCAGCTAGGCGAGTGGCTGGTCAAACAGGGGTAGCCGAGTAGGAAACCATCACATCAGGCCACCTGTCCAGCATGTACTTTGTCGAGTCAGAGATGTTGAATGGACGGGACGAGTTCCCGGACCGCGCGCGCATGGTGCCCTCTAACCCACAATTCAGTCAAAAAGGAAACATTATGATGGTTATGGAGTGCTAAAATCGATCAAACCTTGGGAATATTGGTGATGAGCACCTCTGAGATTCTCCCCCTGTCAGTTATCACCCTGTTGATGGCCCTGCTGACCTCAACGGTGTGAATGTTGAACTCCGTGTCCTTGAAAGCCTCCATGATGGGCTCAACGAAGCTGTTACTCTGGATGAAGTAGACCCCCTTCTCATCCAACTCCAGGCACAGGTCACGCAACAGCATATGATCCTCAAGACCGAAG
>JABXKY010000147.1 GCA_013619005.1 Candidatus Bathyarchaeota archaeon
GTATTATAGCCAACGAAAGAAAAACATCTATACGCCTTCCATATAATATAATAAAGGAAGCCCTGAGGGACACAACGTGAGCGGATTGCTAAATAGACTTGTAGGAAAGAACGGGGAAGAGAACGGCGTCACACATATCCAGTACATCAAAGCGATCCCTCTGAGGGCATACGAGGACATCGATATCATCAAGGCCGAGGTTCGCGCAGGTAACATCGTTATCTGTAACGTTGCCCCTCTCGCAAAGACCAACATAGAGGACGTCAAGAGGGGGATCAATGAACTCAACGAGTACGCCCGCCTCACAGAGGGGGACATCGCTAGGCTGGGCGAGGAAAGGGTTATCATTACCCCGAAGAACGTTCAGATTTATAGAAACAAGGACTAGGCTAGGCGTACCGTATCCAGTAGCCTTGGTGAGTACCCTCGCACTCCACGTAGCTTGCTTATGCTTCGCGCCAGGTTTTCTGTCTTGGACTCCTCGCCGTGGACCACGTAAACCCTTCTTGGTGACGGTTTGAGCCTCCTGACATAGTTCATTAGCTGCCTTCTGTCACTGTGGCCGCTGAATCCCTGTACTATGTGTGTGCTCATGGCGATGTTGATGATCTCCATCTTGCCGTCGTTGCCGTACATCTGCGCCGAGCCCATTCCTGACTGGACCCTCCGGCCCATGGTGCCCGCCACCTGGTATGACACGAACACGATTCCGTTGTTCTCGTCGGGTGCAAGCCGCTTGAAGTACTCAAGTACGGGTCCGCCCTCCATCATACCCGCGGTGGCCATGACGATGCATGGTCCTCCCTCCACTATCTCGTCCCTCATATCATGCTGCTTGACGACGGTGAAGTAATCAGACTCGAACGGGTTAGCGCCCTCCTTTAATATCTGGTCCCTCACCTCGTGGCTCAGGTAATCAGGGTAAGCGGTGTGGATACCCGTGGCCTCGCTGATCATTCCTTCAATATAGACGGGGACCTGCAGGAGATCTCCCTCGTTCATGTGCTTGTTGATGACCATGAGTATCTCCTGTGCCCTGCCGACAGCCGGGACCGGTATCAGCACCTTGCCGCCCTTGAGGATGTTGTTGCATATGTCCACGAACCTGGACTCCGTCTCCTCCCTGCTCGGGGTGAAGTTATCGGGTCCGCCGTACGTGGACTCCATGATGAGTGTCTCGACCCTTGGGAAGTAGCTGCTGGCCGGCTGAAGCAGCGCGGTCGGTCCGTACTTGAAGTCGCCCGTGTAGACGACGTTGTGCAGTCCCTTGCCGATGTGCAGGTGGGATATGGATGACCCCAGGATGTGCCCCGCGTTGTGGAGCGTCAGTCTGACGTCCGGTGATATGTCGGTGACCTCCCCGTATCCAAGGGGGATCGTGTGCAGTATCGCCTCCGAGATGTCCTCGGCGCTGTACGGCGGAGCCTTCCCCTCTTTCCTTGTAACGTCGATGTAGTCGCTCTGGAGCAGGGTCATGACGCTTGACGTGGGCTCGCTGCAGTAGACGGGTCCGTTGTAGCCGTATTTGTACAGGTATGGTAGGAACCCGCAGTGGTCAAGGTGGGCGTGGCTTATGACCACGGCATCCAGCCTGCTGAGGTCGAACTCCTCTACGTCCAGCCTGGGATATGTCCCGATGGCGTTTCTGCTGCCCGGGTTGATACCGCAGTCCATGAGTATCTCGCTTTCACGTGTCTTGACAAGGATCGCTGATCTTCCCACCTGTCTTGCGCTGCCCAGGAACGTGATCCTTACGTCGCCTGATTGCTGGTAGATGGGCCTGAAAATGGATTCCCCTGTCTCCCTGAGCACCCTTTCCCTGTCCTTGCTCTTGCTGTACAGGAATCCCCTGATCTGCCTGATGGTCATGCTGGGGATGGGTGGGCTGCGTTTGAAGTTTGGGCTCCAGTGGGTCTTTTTCACTATCTCTACTACGTTTGCGCCGCTCTTTCCTATGGCGACTCCGGGCTTCTCGACCTCAAGAACAACCTCACCCAGGGCTGGGTCGAAGTAGGCCTGGACGAGTCCGGCGTCAACGAGGATCTCCTTGATTATGTCCTCTGCCTGCATCTCATCCATCCTCACCGAGGGGTCGCTGCGGATT
Organism: Candidatus Bathyarchaeota archaeon; assembly: GCA_013619005.1. Taxonomy (GTDB): domain Archaea; phylum Thermoproteota; class Bathyarchaeia; order TCS64; family TCS64; genus RBG-16-57-9. Next base: position 2,105 of record JABXKY010000147.1, read on the forward strand.
ACGATGCGCTTCTTGATGATACCCGCTATCTCACCGACTATGTGGCTGTTCTCCTGCAAGAACTCTGGTTTTTGACAGTAAATAGCGAGCCTCGGCCCCTCGAACTCGATCCGTGTGATGCCTACCTGGGCCGGGATCTTTTCCAGTATGGCCTGCCTTATCTCGCTGTACGTTAGTCCTTGCTTGTTCTGCATTCTGTTCAAACTCAGCTATTCAAAATAGATTTCTTCTCTTCCGGTGATAGCTCCCTGAAGCCTGCCTCGTTTATCACCGCTACGTCGAAGCTGTCGCCGCTGGCCACGTCCCTCTTCATCGCGGAGTCGACGGCCTTGACCACAACCGACAGCATCTCGTCGACGGAGCTGTCTTCCTTGAACTGGGACTCCAGTACGCCGTAAGCGTAGGGTGAACCAGAGCCGGTGGACACCATGATTTCCTCCATCAGGCTCCCATATGGGTCCAGGTTGTACACGTGTGGCCCCGTCTCATCGTATCCTCCTATGATTGCCTGGAGGGGGAGGGGCGCTCCCGCCGATCTGTTGCTGAACAGGATGCTCTGAACGAGCCTGGCCGCGCTTGACACCGGCATCCTCCTGTTCTTCTCCAGGTCGTAGAGGCTTGCGTTGACCTTCAGTATCTCGACTACCCTCTGGGCGACGGCCACGCCGCCAGCGATGGTCATTGCGAGGTTGTCAGTGATCTGGTACACTTTCTTAGCGTGTTTGCTGGCAACAAAGTTGCCCATCGTGGCACGTGTATCCGTACCTAGTATTACTCCATCTTTGCAGACGACACCTACAGTAGTGGTGCCTTTAAGGATTCCAAGTTCCTTTGACATTGACTAAATCTCCTAAAACAATTAGAAGGGTATCCTAAGAGGATGACCATTACCTTAAAAAGGTCACTTTTTTAAAAACGTTGCTTAATGGGCAAACA
>JABXKY010000189.1 GCA_013619005.1 Candidatus Bathyarchaeota archaeon
GCGTCCTTCATGGCCTGAAGAACCGCTTCAGCTTGTTCACTCATCGAATCACCTTGACTAATGTGCAAAATGTATGGTCAAATGGGTCATTATAAAACTTCCAGTCGGTCAATCGGTTATCTATTAAAAAAAGAAAAGGGGGTTAGGTGGTCCTTGTGAGGACCCTGCCGGGGGTTGCTCCCGTGTGCTTGCCTTTCTCGACGACTAGTTCGCCGTTCACGAACACGTAGTCGATGCCCTCGGGATGTCTCCGGGTCTCGATCTCGTCGCTGAGGACCTTCAGTTTCGGGAGGTCCATCAGGACGATGTCCGCGTATCCACCCTCCTTGAGAATCCCTCGGCCCTCGATGTTGTGGACCCGCGCTGGAAGAGTCGAGGTCTTCTGCACAGCCTCCTCTATGGTGAAGAGGCTGCCGTCCCTGACGTACTTGATGTAGAACATGGGGAAGGCGCTGAAGGGGTTGATGCCCGGTATGTTGTACGGTGGACTCTTTCCCTGGTAGTCCTTGTCAAACACGCTGGTGTCTAGCCCCACCATACCCCTGGGATGCGTCCAGTACTGTAGGTACGGTTTCCTTGGCCCCATTGATCCGGTTGCGCCCCTTGTGTAGGGGTCCTCGGCGATGATGTCGAAGTAGGTGTCCCACTGGTCTGCCTCCCTCTCCGCCGCCACCTCGGCGATGGTCTTTCCGTCGATGCCAGGCACCTTGCTCTGGAGCACGACGATGTTTTCCGCCCACTTTGGTGCCGTGTTCGGGTTGTAAGCCACCCTGATGAACCACTTGCCCCTGCGGACGGCGTCCTTCACTTCCTCCCTAAAGTCCTTTACCTTGAGCCACTTGCCGAACCCCTCAAGTCCCCCTAGCTCCCTGAGCCATGGACTGTATAGGGATGCCAGGTACGGCATCGTGGAGAATCCGCTTCTCGTGAGCTGCGGTATCGCGTCCCATGTGACGTCCAGTTCGGTCTTGGCGTCCTCAGAGATCATATCAAGGGTCGTCTTGACGTTGTGGTACTCCAGCTCATCGGGCGCGGGTGGGTGCATCTGCCAGCCCGTGGACATGTGGGCGTAGTGGAGCCTCACCCCTGTCTTCTTCCAGACATCCACGCACTCCATGAGCGCCGTGATCTTCTCGTTGGGGACGTGTCCCGCCGAGACGCCCCTCCTTCTACCTGTTCTCCTCCAGTGGGGGCAGTATACACCGCCGTACTCCTTGAGGACCGAGACCGCGTCGATGATCTCCTCGTGGGCCGCGAAGACACCGGGGTCATAGTCCAAGCCCGTGCTCATGCCTACGCAGCCGTCCTCCATGGCCTGGTGTATGAGCTCCCTCATCTGGGCCCACTCCTCCTTCGTTGAGTGGCGCTTAAAGTCCAGTCCCATCACCTTGGTCCTTACCGTGCCGTGCCCCACGAGGGGCGCGAAGTTGACGGCGACCCCGGTTTTCTCGACCCTCTTGAAGTAACCCGCCATGGTGGTCCAGTCAAGGTTCCAGCCGTATTCCTGGTCCATCCACTGGTTTATCTGGTCAATGTGGTAGTATGGCTGGTTTGGGTAGAACTTGTAGGGGTCCAGGTCTGGTAGTTTATCCTGTAGCCCTCTCGGTATCCTGACGTACTCGCCCAGGGGCGCGGGTGATCCCCCGCACTGGCCACCGACGAAGGTGGTTATCCCCTGCATTAAGTAGTTCTGGCAGTCCGGGAAATGAAGTAGGCTCCAGTCGGCGTGGCTGTGGGCATCGATGAACCCGGGGACCGCTGTCAGTCCCTTGGCGTCGATGGTCCTTTCGGCGTCTCCCTTTACCTCGCCTATGGACTCGACCCTGTCTCCCTTTACCCCGATGGAACCTTTGTAGTGTTTCTTTCCGGTTCCCTCATAGATCGTTGCGTTCTTGATGAGAATATCGTATTCAGTCATAAGAATCTGTAAATACAGTCGCCTTTTCTTCATTTAACACTTGCAGAAGCCACATTGCTGTTATCTGACTATTTCATCCACTCGGACCTGAGAATGCCTCTTAGTTCCATGTCCTCGAAGACTTCCCACTTGCGGACGTGCTGTTTTCTCGTACCCTCGTGGCTCATACCCAGTTTCTCCATGACGCGACCCGACGCGGGGTTGCGGGAGAGGTGACAGGCATGTATCCGGTTAAGACCTTTCTCCATGAACCCGTACCGTAAAACTTCCCTTGCCGCCTCGGTGCAGTATCCCTTGTTCCAGTACGGGACCCCCACCCAGTAACCTAGTTCTCCTTGGTGGTTCTCGACTATGCTCATGATGCTGATAGCGCCGACGAGCTCACCGTTCTCTTTCAGTGTGATGGCAAAAGTTACGCCCTTCCCGCTCTGATATCCTTCCTCATGGTTGCCGATCCACTCCTCGGCCATTCCGTCCTCATAAGGGTGTGGGATGTTTAGGGTGGTGGACGCTATTTGCCTGTCCCCTGCCAGTTTCTGCACCTGTTTGGCGTCATCCAACGTGAATGGTCGAAGCACGAGGCGTTCAGTTTTCAAGGTGGGTCTGGGGATCATATCTATCGATTAGAAAATAATCGAACTACCCCTTATGCTTAACCCACGTTGTCCGGGTCACACCGAAATAGTATCCTATTACGACCCGCGAACCTGTTTGACCTTGCTCATGAACTCCTTGACCCTCTTGGGGTCTACAGGGTTCCACGTGTAGCCGTCCACTTTGAGGCTGGAGCCAACTATTGCGCCGTCGGCGACGGATAGGTAGTCCTTCACGTTATGGGCCTTGACTCCGGTGTTGACGAACACGGGGACATCGATGTGATCCTGGATGTCCCTTATGACGGATAGGTCGGCCTCCGCTCCCGCCATCTTCCCTGATACCAGGATCACGTCTGCCATGGATGAGACCACGGCGCTGTGGGCCCTATCCACGGCGCTGCGTGTGCCCAGCGGCGAGGCGAACTCGGGCACCACGTTGAAGAACACCCTGATATCATCGGCGCCGATCTGGGACCTGAACCGGGCAAACTTGCCAGCGTCTGGGGACCACAGCCCCATGTCCGACTCGTAGACGCCTGTAATCACCTCCCTGATGAACCGGGCGCCCGTGGCGT
>JABXKY010000163.1 GCA_013619005.1 Candidatus Bathyarchaeota archaeon
TAATGGACAATGTTCCCATGACTTTCATCAGCAGTTTGCACATGATGAAGTGGGGGGGCATCACATACGAGGTTCCGGAGCCTTGTGAGGTGATTTACCCTGCTTTATGGGATGTGGCCAAACAGTTCAACGTGTTCCCGAGGAAGAGGCTGGGCACTATGTATGCACCCGGTATCCAGTATGCCGCTTACTTGAGTCCGGCTAGGAGCTGGGTCAAGGCTTGGAACGCGGGTAACAAGAACCTTGAGCCTATCAGGGGTTGTTATATCTACGAGTACGGGCAACAGTTGAACCCGGACTTGTTTATCCAGATTCCTGAGTGCTGTATGTGGTACGAGCCGCGTATGTGGGATAACACGCCCACTGAGACCTCTCTCGGGGAGGCTCTTGATTACGGCCAGAGGGCCATGGATGATATGAACAGCTTCATGCTGAGGGTCTGGAACGAGGCGCTCCCATACCTGAAGAAGGATAGTGTCTACAAGGTGATGATGGACGAGTGGATGGCGCCGATAATCAGCGCCTACACCAATGTCACAGACCCTGCCTTCAGCTTTGACGAGAAGATCCGTTCAAAGAAGGCGACTGTGGCTGAGAAGGTTGGCGTCGAGGGTCATGACGACCTTTACAGGATGTTCTACCTTGGTGGATTGATCAGGACGTTTGAGGCGGAGCTTGAGGCAGGTGGTAGCGAGGTGCTGGATGGGCTCAACAAGGAGGTCATTGGGACGCTGCAGGGTTACGACAACTATCTCCACGATAACTACACTATCCTAGCTCACCCCATCAGGAACCTTGTTGGGATGAGTCTGGGCAGTATCCTGCACAGCGCCGAGTTCGCCAAGGGAAAGCAGAGGGCGGTAGTCTCGGGCTACAAGCTCTAATTCCCTGCGGCTACAGCCACTGGTCATAACGCGAAAAAAATATTTCAGGTGGCCAGGAGGTGATCCTGTGCCCCGCAACAAACTTCTAGTCTCACTGAACCGGCTATCGCCGTACTCGGCTAGCCTCTCTCAAATTGCGGGTTTGTTGGGCCCCCTGGCCGTGCCCGTCTGTGCCACTAGTGGGTAACCCCGAATCACAGTAAATCTCATCAAAGTCCGTCTTTGTGGCCGCGTCGAATGTCTACGGGCAGGTGGTTCAATGGTTGAGTGCTCTTAACCCTTTCCAATTTGGGTCCATTGGTGCTTGTCGTACCTCCACTTGGGTTTATCGGACTTGTAGAACCTTTGGAGGTGCTCCCCGATGAGCTCGGCGGCGTCCATCTCCTCGTACCGCTGGGCGATGGTCTGTTTGACGGGCCAGGATTTTATGGCGGAGCACTCTGGGGCTACCTCGTAGATCATCTCGTCCTCGCCCTTAATCGCCATCCTGAAGGGGTAGCTTCTGCAGACGACGGGCCGCTGGTCGTGTATCAGGCACCAGTCGTCGTCGATGTGGACGCAGGCACTGGAATCGTAGATGTACAGGACGGTTTTGAAGGCGGGGTCATCGGGTGCCCCGCCTAGGCCCAGGTTTGGTTTGACTGCGTCCTTGGGGAAGAGGTGGGTCTCCCATGGGAAAAGACTGATACCGGTCCAGTCCCCCTTGCCCAGCCTCTTGCAGCAGTTACCGCACTTGGCGCAGGGGAACCTGTTCTCCATATGAGTATCGGGCGATGGGGTGATAAAAAGGGTCACACGGTGCGGATAGTCAACCCGCCCAAGCCTATGCTGACCCGGAGGTCCAGGGTGGGGCCTTCACTAGTGTAGGCCTCGGTCTCGTAGACGCCGCTGCCGAAGCTCCTGCGCCTCGTTCTAACTGCGCCCCTTAGGTCCACGCCCGCGAGGCCGTTCACTCGGATCACTGCTGAGACGTCCTTGTCTAAGATCAGTTCAAAGCCACCGACACCCGCCTCGACCCTGACCGGGGTATCGTGCTCCGGTTTCTTTCCCGTGAACTCAAGTTTGACCTGACCGACGCCTCCGCCAATCTTGATCTCTCTGGCGTTGGCGTTCAAGAGACCTAACACATCCGTTTGGCCGACCCCTGACTCGATCCTGAGCCGCTCCATTGGCTCGGGGTTAGGTTCCTCGAACCTGATGTTGCAGTCCCCCACACCTGCCATGATGTAGAGGTCTGTCAATGGTAATCCTCCCAGGGATATTCTTCCCCTGCTAACCCCGGTTTTAATTTTAAGCATGTAGGGTCTTGCAGTTCCCAGGTTGAGGCTCCAATCGTTCTGTGGGCGATCCCAGTGGGTGTGCGTCCAACGCTCATCCTGTTTGATCTGTATGCGATCAGGTCCTTCGGTTATCAATGGCTTCCATTCGGGGATGTCGTAGGTAATAGTCCCATCCACGAGTTTTTCTCCTCCAGACTGCAACTCTAAACGTCCGCTGACGGGTATGACAAGCTCCAATTGGGGGTTTTCTGTTTCGGGGTACCCGATATCTATGACCTCGGATATTGCATCCCCTCTCTCCTTCAGGGAGGCCCCGCATCTACTGCAGTAGATGTCCTCCTCGGTGTGCTCCTTGCCGCACTTTGCACAGAATGACATTATAATCAAGGATAGAGTTTGAACTGGAGTTTTTAAACTATCATTTTATACAATGGGAAGTGCGCGCGCATATGCATGAATTATTTGGTGCAATGGTTTACACGGTATTATTTGGTGTAAAGTTTAGCACCCTATTTTTCCGTGTAAGGGTTTACACTAAATAATAGCGTGTAAAGGTTTACACGAAAAAAAGACACGGTTAGAGGTATTCCCTGAACCATCTGAGGATATGCTCAAGGCGCTCCTCGCGGTGTTTTGGTTTCCCGCTCCTGCTCAGCTCGTGGTTCTCCTCAGGGAACCTGACCAGCTCAGTGGGTACACCAAGCAGCTTCAGTGCCGTGAACCACTGCTCGCCCTCTGCTATGGGACAGCGGTAATCCTGCTCGCTGTGGATGATTAGGCAAGGCGTCTTGACGTTGTCAACGTAGTAGAGGGGGCTGTGCTTCATCTGCTCCACCAGGGCCTCGCCCCAGTAGGTCTTCTCGCCGCTGATGCTCTCGGGCTGCATGAACCCGATGTCGCTTACCCCGAACTTGCTGACCCAGTTGCAGATGCTCCTGCACGTTACCGCTGCCTTGAACCTGTCGCTGTGGCTGATTATCCAGTTGGTGGTGTATCCGCCGTAGCTTCCCCCAGTTAACCCCAACCTTGATTCATCGATCCACGGGTACCGTTTCAGAGCCTCGTCGGTGAAATCAAGGAAGTCCTCGGTGTCCACCTCGCCGTAGTGGCGCATCACTGCCTGTGTGTAGGGCTCCTCGTACCCAGCGCTTCCCCTAGGGTTGGTGTAGATGACCGCGTACCCCTCGGCTGTCAGCAGCTGGAACTCCTGGAAGATGCCGTCTCCGTAGACGCCCCTCGGCCCGCCGTGCATCTCTAGGACACAGGGATAGGAGTTACCGGACTCCCACCCAACGGGTTTCATCAACCAGCCGTCTACGGTTCTCCCTAGCCTGTTCTTGAACGTGAAGTGCTCAGGCTCTGCGAGGTCTAATCCAGCAAGAACCCTATCGTTGAACCCGCTGAGCTTTCTCTCATCGCCATCGTAGAGGTACAGCTCTGTGGGAGCCGTTGAGTTCATGGCGACGAAGGCTATCTTTCCATCTTCTGAGACGCTGAACCCCTCGGCGGTCTTTCTAGTTACAAGTACTGCAGGATTCTTTTCGCCCAGCTTTAGCTTGTAGACGTTCAGGTTAGGTGTATCCGCTGTGTTGAAGTAGATGGATTTGCCATCGCTGCTCCACACCGCGCCGGGGTTGGGGCTCCCCACCCTGAGATCACTTCCTATTCCCATCATCAGGCTCCTGTCGAAGCCCCCCGTCTCCAGTTTGGGTTCGCCTCCTCCCGAGGGCATGGTCCAGAGGTCGTAGTCTACCGCGAACTCGTTTGGCTGGTCGTGCCCGATGAAGGCTACCGTTGATCCGTCTGGGCTGTGGCTGTGGTTGGCTATGGAGTACTTCCCATCCGTGAGTTTGGTTGGTTCCCCTCCATTTGCATCCACACGGAAGATGTCCTGAACGCGGCTGGTGTCGGCGTCCTCGTCCATGTTGGTTATGAACGTGATGGACTTTCCGTCTCTCGTCCACCTGGGATTATTAACGTCGTACTCGCCCTTGGCGACCTTCTTAGGCTTCCTTCCCGGCTTGACCGTGTAGAGCTGGACCCTTTTTCCCTGGAAGAAGCCCAAGTTGTTGAACTTGTACCTGATGCGCTTGATGTGCTTGACATCTGTCTCCGGCTTCTTGTCCATCCACGTCCTGCTGGTGAACAGAATCTGCTTACCATCGGGTGACCACTCGGGGTTACTCACCCCGTTCTCCATATCAGCCACGAGCTGCGCCTCTCCGCCAGAGAGGCTGATGGTGTACAGCTGGGTCTTCTTATCCTTCTCCCTGCCGTTTGCCAGGAACAGGAGCTTCCTCCCGTCTGGGCTCCACCTTGGGTTGTTGTCCGATCTTGGCCCGTGGGTGAACTGGGTTAACCCGCCTGACTCGGTATCCGCCAGCCATATGCTGCGCCTGTACTTGTTTTCCTCGTAGTCGATGATGCTTACAACGAAAGCAATCTTTGATCCGTCGGGGCTTATCTTGGGATCCGAGACAAACTTGAACCTGCGGAGGTCCTCCACCTTGATCTTACGTTTAGCCATACCTGTGAAATGGGTTAGGGGCGGTTAAGTTATTTGAGAAAACCAGCAGCCACGAGGCGGTCGGCAACCACCGTGAGCCCTAGCTCCTCAAGTCCCTTCCTCGTCTGCAGACCGGTCTCTGGATCCCATCCATGGAGGCCGTAATACTCGTCAAGTGTCTTATCCCAGGTCTCGTGGTCAATATGATCACCCTTGTAGGGACCCGATTTAACGGGCTCTTCCCAGTATCTCTTGGGCGGGTAGTCATCTTTCCTGTTGAATCCCCCATGGATGGTGTTCATAGCCTTCTCGATGTTGTGGAGCCTCTTACCGATCAGTGTGAACCTCTCGTAGTTCAGGTCCATGCCTGTGAGAGACGACGCCAGCTCAGCGATGTACTCCGCTGATTTGGGGGTTATCACTGTCTCCCAGCTCAGCAGTCTGTTGTTGTAGAGACACGTCCCTGTTATGTCAAGGATACCCTTGAACTGCTCCTGCATGTGAACGTTGTACGCCACGTTGTCCCATGACCTGAACTTTTCCGGGCTGAAGCTGTGCGTGGCCCCTCTCAGGTGCCTGCCCGCGGCTGGGCTGGTTACAACACCGAAGCCCCACCCCTTGCTGATCCTGATTCCGTCCACGGTGTCCTGTCCCTTGATGTGAAGAGCAAAATCCTCGGAGCCCCTTCCTAGCTTCTCGGAAGCCGCCTTGACGCCGTCCGCTAGGAACTCACCGAATCCCTCCCTGTGGGCGAGCTTGTGGATGAGGGACAGCATCGCTTCGTGGTTGCCCCACGTCAGCTCAAGGCCGTCGGTGTCCTCCTTTGTTATCAGACCCTTCTCGTATGCCTCGAACGCCCAGGCAATGACCACCGATGCGTTGTCCCCGTCAAGCCCGTACTGGTTTGTCAGCAGGTGTGCTTTGATGGCTGGCTCAGGCTTGTCAACGTCAACCCTTGTGCAGAAGCTGTTGCTGCTGTTATTCCACCAGCCCTCTCCCTTTATCGCGTATGGGCCGTCAGGGATGTTCATCCATGGCATGCAGCCGACGGGACAACCGTAGCAGGCGAGTATCTTCTCCCTGTACTTCTTGATTGTATCACCTGCCACCTTCTTGATCTTCTCTGGCTCCCAGTACCCGTCCTGGCCGTTCCTGACCGGCCTGAACCCTGCCTCCCAGGCTGGGCTACCGTAGTAGCTCTCGACCCCGTAGTAGCCGTCCTTCCTGTACAGCTTTGCCTTGGGGAAGGTCTCCACCTTGGCCCTCGCGGCGTCAACCGCCTTGATGAAACGCCCCGGTTCGGCGACAGTGATTGGTAATGCTCCCCTTGCTGCGACCGCCTTGAGGTTCTTGGACCCCATAACCGCCCCTACGCCACTTCCCCCGGCTGCTTTGGCCCTGTCGGACATGACGCAGGCGGACCTGACCAGGTTCTCACCGGCCTGACCGATTCCAATGACCCTGACCTCGTTGTCCCGTTCATCGGTCCTGATCCGCTTCTCGGTCTCCCATGTGGTCAGCCCCCAGAGGTGTGATGCGTCCCTTAGCTCGGCCTTGCCGTCGCACAGCCAAAGGTAGACCGGTTTCTCGGACCTCCCCGTGAAGATGAGGTTATCGTATCCTGCGTACTTCATCTCGGCGCCAAAGTGGCCGCCGCAGTTAGCCGAGCCCACGCCTCCAGTGAAGGCGTTCTTTGTGTCAACGCTGACCCTGCTGCAGAAAGGAGATAGGGTGCCAACCAAGGGTCCCACGCCTATGGTGAATATGTTCTCTGGGCCTAGCGGCCTGCAAACCGGGTCAAGCTCGTTGAATAGAATCCACTCGTTGATGCCCCTGCCCCCGACCCAGTCCTTCGCGTATTTCATGGTGGGCTCATCGACAAGCGTGCCAGAGGTCAGATCGACCCTGAGGACCCTGCCCCCGTACCCGTGGGGCTTCATCTTTTTACTCCCCTCGCCTCGTAAGCGCAGTACTTGACGCACAGGGGGACATCCTCGCCGGCGCACAGGTCGCAGGTGCTGTCAACGCTCATGGATATGACCGCTGTGTCGTTGTCCCTGCTGATATGGGTGCTTGACTTGGCCGGGTTAAACTCTATGTGACCTGAGTGGTGGAATCCACAGGCGGCCTCGCATATGCGACAGCCCTGACATTTTAACGGGTTAAGGAGGATCAACGGGTTTCAATGAACCCGCTGGGCTTCTGGGCTATAAAATCTTGCTCATTGGTCGAGTATCCAGACCATGAGCCCCTTCTGTGCGTGCATCCTGTTCTCGGCCTGGTAGATGACCACGCTCTGAGGTGAGTCCATGACCTCGCTGGTAATCTCTATCTCCCGCTTGGCTGGGAGGCAGTGCATGACGATACAGTCATCCTTGGCCTTCTTGACCAACGCGGCGTTCACCTGGAACGGGGGGAAGACCTTCATTCTCTTCTTTTTCTCCTCCTCCATCCCGGCGCTGACCCACACGTCGTTATATATGACATCAGCGTCAGCCACTCCCTCCACGCTGTGGCTCACCTTTACCGAGCCAGTGAACGCCTCATTAGCCTTTTCTACGAGAACTGGATCTGGACTGTACTCAGGATAATTCGGGCACACGATGGTGACACTCATTCCCTGCCCCGCGCACCCTATGATGGTGCTGGCAGCCGTGTTGCAAGACCCGTCGCCAACATAGGCGATCTTCAGTCCCTCCAATTCACCCTTTTTCTCCTTGATTGTGAGCAGGTCAGCCAGGTTCTGGCATGGGTGGTACATCTCAGTCATTCCATTGATAACGGGGACGGTTGATGCCTCCCCTATCTCCACCATCGCGTCCTGTTTCAGAACCCTCGCCATGATAATGTCCCCATACCTTGCGAGCACTGCTACGCCATCCTTCAATGTCTCGCTTCTGCTGAAGCCCTGATTCTCGACGCCGTACATGATGGCGTGGCCTCCCAGCTGAGTTATTCCTGCCTCGAAGCTAATCCTAGTCCTGAGGCTTGCCAGCTCGAATAGCATGATCAGGGTTTTGCCTTCCATCGTGTGTTTGTACAGCGAGGGTTTGGACTTGATCTTCTCGGAGATGTGCAGTATCTGGGTTACCTGTTCTGGGCTCAAGTCCCAGTCGGATAATATATGTTTCATGGTTGATTCCTCAATTGGTAGAATCCACAAAACCTATGCGGTAGATATAATGATTGTGACATGGATGTCATAAATTGAGATAAAAAAGTTCTAAATGGAATAAAAGGGTTATGTGAGATACTTGTCGAACCACCGCAGGATGTGGCGGAACCTCTCCTCTCTGTGCTTTGGCTTGCCGCTCCTGCTGAGCTCATGGTTCTCGTCCGGGAACCTCACCATCTCGGTGTCCACGCCCAGCTCCATCAAGGCGACGAAGAACTCCTCGGCCTGCTGGACGGTGCACCTAAGATCGTTCTCACTGTGGATAAACAGCAGCGGGGTCTTCACGTTCTCGGCGTACCTGAGGGGGCTCTGAGATAGAAGCTTGTCCTCGTCCCTCCACGGGTAACCCATGTTGCCGCTGGGGCCGTGGTTGAACCCAAAGTCGCTGTACCCGTGGTGGCTGTACCTGTTGCAGGTGCTCCTGCACGCCACCCCCGCCTTGAACATGTCAGTCTGTGTGATTATCCAGTTAGTGAGGTAGCCGCCGTAGCTGCCCCCCGTTACGCCAAGCCTACCTGGGTCGATGAACGGGAATCGCTTGATGGCGTCCCTGGTGAAATGCATCACATCCGCGTAGTCCACTGTGCCGTGCCTGCCGTTCAGGGTGGCGCCGTATTCTTCACCGTACCCGGCGCTTCCCCTGGGGTTCGTGTATATGACGCAGTAACCCGACGCCGCCATGAGCTGGAACTCCTGGTAGATGCCGTCCCCGTAGATGCCTAGGGGGCCACCGTGGATCTGAAGAATCGTGGGGTACTTTTCGCCCTCGACGTAATCCTTGGGCTTCATCACCCAGCCGTGGATACTGTCACCCAGCTCATTAGTCCAGGTGTACAATTCGGGCGTGCTCAGCTTGAGGTTCTTGAGATGCCTCTCGTTGACCTTTGTCACCTTCTTGCCGTTCACGTAGAGCTCGCAGGGCTCTACAGCGCTCATGGCGTTGTAGCTTACCACCTCAAAGTCCTGGGAGTAACTGAAACCATCGAGGGTGATTCCCTCTGTCACCCGCTCAACCTCACGGGTCGCCCTCTTGACCCTGTAGAGGTTACTGTGGGGCACATCCCCTGCCATGAAGTTGATATACTCACCTTTTGGCCCCCAGACAGCCCCCGTCCCCGGGGTTGAGAAT
>JABXKY010000169.1 GCA_013619005.1 Candidatus Bathyarchaeota archaeon
CATCAGTGGGGCCATCGCGGGACTCGGTGGAGCGGTTGAGATCATGGGCGTCCACAAACGGTTCATCGACGGCTTCTCGCCCGGCTACGGGTGGGATGGGCTTGCCGTTGCCCTCGTGGGTGGACTAAACCCCGTGGGCTCGATGCTGGCATCGATCCTCTTCGGGGCGCTAAGGAGCGGCGGGATGATCATGGCGAGGAGCACGGGGGTTCCCCTTGACATCAATATACTGCTCCAAGGACTCGTCATCCTTTTCGTTGCGGCTCCGGCGTTAATCAGGAGCCTGCTCAGGAGGCGGAGATAATGGTGAATATTAGCGATTTCATCAGCGTCGGTCTCTTCGCGGCGGCCATCCGCCTGGCAACTCCCATCATTTATGCGGGGCTCGGCGGCATGTTCTCGGAGAGGGTCGGTATCGTCAACATCGGTCTCGAGGGCACCATGCTGACCAGCGCCTTTACCGGTGTTGTCGCCAGCTACTATACGGGGAACCCGTGGATCGGCGTGCTGGTGTCAGTAATAACGGGTGGCCTTGTCTCATTGATCCTCGCAGTCCTGACCATCAAGTACGCCGGTGACCAGATTGTAAGCGGTACGGGCATCAACATCATGGCGCTGGGCTTCACAAGCTACATGACCCAGATCATCTGGGGGAACAGGGGCGCCTCCGATGGCGTCCAGGGTATCAGCGATATCGCGATACCCATCGTGAAGGACATCCCGGTGATAGGCCCAATATTCGGGACCCACTCGCCACTCGTATACCTCATGCCATTGGTTGTCTACGCCAGCTACTACGTTCTCTTCAAGACGCCCTTCGGGCTCAGGATAAGGGCCGTCGGTGAGCACCCCGTGGCTGCTGAGACCGCCGGGGTCGACGTAATCAAGATAAAGTACACGGGGGTCATCATTAGCGGTATGCTGGCGGGTCTGGGCGGCGCATTCCTGTCCCTCAGCCACCTGAACCTGTTTACGAGGGGCATGACCGGGGGAAGGGGGTTCATCGCCATGGCTGCCATGATCTTCGGTAAGTGGATGCCGTTTGGAATCCTTGGCTCAGGGCTACTCTTCGGTTTCGCCGACGCGCTGCAGATAAGGCTCCAGAGCCTCGGCATACTGCCTCCCCAGATAATACTGATGATACCCTACCTGCTGACCATAGCTGTTCTAGCGGGTGTGGTTGGAAAGGCAGTAGCACCCAGCGATTACAAACCTTACAAGAAGGAGTAGCTAGGACCCGTCAAGTATCTGGACGGCCCGTACGGCTATCCTTATCTCGTCCTCGATGCTCTGCTGGACCTTGTCTGCGAGTTCGCCGCTCTTCTCGCCCGGCTCGAACTCCCCTTTGCCGCTTCCCTTGAAGATGTTGCCATCAACGGTGCAGATAGCGCCCGCCCTTACGCCCCTCATCCCAGCGAGGATGAACATGAGACTGGCCTCCATCTCGATGCTGAGAACGTTTGCCTCACCGAACTTTCGCAGCACCTCGTCGTTGCCTCCATAGTAGGCGTCGCTGCTGATGATGATGCCCGGGTGAACCTTGATCCCTAGTTCATCTGCCGCTTGGAGCAACGCGTTCACCACCTGATAGCTGGCGACTGCCGGGTACTCGGTGTCGATGTAAGTCTTGCTCGTTCCCTCCCAGCGGACCGCCCCTGTCGCGACCACTATGTCCCCGCTGTCTAAATGTGGAACAAGTGCCCCCGTCGTGCCTACCCTGATGAAGGTGTCCGCCCCGATTTTCATGAGCTCCTCCATAGCGATGGCCGTTGTGGGGCAACCGATGCCCGAAGAAGTGGATGTGACCGGGATTCCCTTGGTCTCTCCCGTGTAGGTTACGTAGCCCCTGTACTCCGCCTTCTTCTCGGCTGAATCGAAATGCTTCGCTATCCGCTGGACCCTGGTGGGGTCACCCGGCATAAGGATGTACCTTGCTACATCACCGATGCCACACATGATATGGGGTTGAATTCGCTTGCTCAATGAGGACTCACTGGTGTTGAATCGTCGAATGGGTATAAAACCGATACGAAAAAAGGGGTTAGAGTTCCTCGGAGGAGGTGGGGGGAGGGTTGACCGCGTTGATGACCTGCCTTGCCCTTACCTGAGCCCGTGTATACGAGCGGAGGGCTCTTGCAGTATCGTAGAGCTCAACGCTTCCCGAGGATCCGTTGGAGTACTCCCGTTAAGCCTCCTCGAGGTATGAACGAAGTAGCTTGATGGCGTTCTCGTTTAGAGATATGCGCGCAGGGAAATTAAATCATAACTTGTTGAGAATATCCCCCCTCCCGAAGCGGGAGGAGGGCTCTTGGGGGAGCGTTAACGCCAGACCTTGATTCCACGTTCGTGGAGGTACTGGGCTGCCAGTTCTGCGATGTCTGGACCCTTGAACGGGATCTTCAGGCTCTTCACCTGTCCCATGATGTCACGGTAGTTGATCTCCAGTGGCTTTCCTGCCTCCTGGTACTCGTCTAGGATGGTCTGAGCGACCTCCTCTGCGATCCTGAACTTTGGGCTCAACATCTTATAATGGAGCCTCAGGGCGCTGCTCACCTCGTCCGGTGAGGCTGTGTCAATGGCCCATACCGTTGGCCTCGGACCGCCCTTGCTGCGCTTGACCTTGCTCACCTTGAGCGCGGGAACCAAGACGCCTATGGCGCGTAGCCTCTTGAGGGCCCTGTAAACCGTTGCCTCTGGCATGTTCAGCTCACACTGTAGCACCCACGCCGTGGATGCGCCATGGAGACAAAAGTAGAGGAAGGTCTCGCTGACCGCACCGCTGCTGAAGATCTTCTCACTGAAGCCCATGAGCTCCTGGATGTTCTTCAGAGTGGTTGCGAGATCGTTTTTCTCGTTGAGAATTAATAATTGTCGGAATACATCGACGTATTTGCCGAAGTTAATGGTCTGTACGCCTGGTTTGGCTACCGAGCGGTTTTTATTCTTGTTTATGGTCTTATCTAGGGCTACCGTATTTGACACTTAAATCTAACTCCGGATCCCCTTTCGGGGCAAGATGTTTACAGCTCCGATAAGCTTATAAGTATACTTGTTAACCTGTCTCTTATACACATCTCCGAGCC
>JABXKY010000310.1 GCA_013619005.1 Candidatus Bathyarchaeota archaeon
AAGTAAAACCACCACGTGATCCCCAAGGATCACATTATTTTCCCTAAATTCTATGCCCCCAAGCTGATACCACTATCCATTACACGTTCGCACTGGGTGCTACACACCCCAGAAAAAAAATCAAAATTTACCGCCCACTGTTACCAGAAAGTGCTCCAGAGGCTTAAAACAATCAGAAAAAGGATTTACGGAGGGTCCGGCCCCCAGCGCACCCGTGTACCTGCCATCATGGACGGCCACCTCGCCGTTAACAATGACGTAGGGAATGCCATCGGGGAAGTTATGAGGGTCCTCGTACGTCGCCCTATCGATAACGGTCTCTGGGTCGAACACAACAATATCAGCCCACATGCCTGGCCTCAATAACCCTCTGTCTAGAATGCCAAATCGCTGAGCGGGGAAGCTCGTCATCTTCCTGACGGCGTCCTCCCATGATATCACCTTCTCCTCGCGCACGTACTTCCCGAGAATCTTGGGGTACGTTCCATAATGCCTTGGATGGGGCTTCCCGCGGCAGAAAGGCCCCTCAACAGTGCAACAACCCGCATCGGTTCCAACCATGTGGAGTGGATGCCTCATGATGCGCTTAACGTCCTCCTCGTTCCCGTAGAAGATCACCATGCCCGCCGCGCCCTCCTCCTCAAGCAGGACCTCGTAGACGGCAGTGAACTCGTCCTCCGCCCCGCGGTGCTCTTTGATCTGGGTAAGATTCATTCCCTCGATCGGCTTGTTTTCATCAGAAATCACGGAGGTGACGTAGACGTTCCCCCATCCAAGCTCCTTGGCGAAGTTCTCCCAGCCCTCGATGCCTTCCTCGATATCGCTCCTCATGCGAGCCCTTAACTCAGGGTCCCTAAGCCTCTCTAGAGCCGCGTCCCGTCCACCGTCATGGGCCCAAGGCGGGAGAAGGGTCATCAACGAGGTTGAACCCGCCTTGTACGGGTACTGATCAACGGTGATATCCAAGCCCCTGTCCCTAGCCTCCTCAAACATCTTCAGGGTCTCGACGCTGCTGCCCCAAAGGGTCTTGCTGGCTATCTTGTGGTGGCTGATCTGAACGGGTATGCCGGCTTTCTCCCCGACCTCTATCGCCTCGTTCAGGGCGGTCATGAGGGTTTTGCCCTCACCCCTAATGTGGCTGTCATAGACCCCGCCATACTCAGCGGCCACCTTCGCCAACTCGATGATCTCGTCTGTCTTAGCGTATATACCTGGGGGATAGATGAGCCCGGTGCTTAATCCATACGCCCCGGAAAGCATTGCCTCCTTTGTCAGCTCCCTCATGATCTGGAGCTCATCCTTGTTAGGAGCCCTGGCATCGTTGCCCATTGCGGCTGATCTTATCGCGCCATGGCCCACCAAGTGTGCGGTGTTGGCACCTAAACCAGAATGTTCCTCTATTTTCAGGTAATCATCGAATGAAGACCATGAAAGTTCTAACTTTACCCCCTCGGGAAGCTGAGCATCGGACCCACGCTGTGCCTCCTCACGGATCAGATCGCTCAAGGGAGCGGGGCTCGCCCCGCACTGACCAGCCACAACGGTGGTTATTCCCTGGTGAATGACGTTCTCCATCTGGCGGTAAACCAGCGTATTATAGTCTCCGTGGCTGTGGGCGTCTATGAAGCCAGGTGCGACGAACATGCCCTTGGCGTCGATCGCTGCCGCAGCTTCTTTTTTGATATGCGAGATGACCTCTATCTTTCCATCCTTGACTCCGACATCCCCATAATACCACGGGTTACCAGCGCCGTCAATGATCCTCCCATTCTTAATTATTAGGTCAAGACCCAAAACAGTTCACAGAGAGATATCGGCTGGAAACCGATTTAACCCTATGCCCCTCACTCGTCGCCCCATTTGCTGCGAATGCTTGAGGATTTCTCGGTAGCCGCCTGAACGGCGTTCATGAGCGCGGTTCGGAGTTTACCGTCCTCTATCTGATAGATACCCTCGATTGTGGTACCCCCCGGCGTGGTAACCATCTCAGCTATCTCGCTTGGTGAGCAGACCTGCTCCATAATTAGCTTAGCCGTACCAAGAACGGACTGAGCCGAGGCGACCCTACTGAGTTCCCTGGGCAAACCGACTCTAAGACCTGCGTATGTGAGGGCCTCGATCACTATGGCTATGAAGGCGGGGCCGCTCCCGCTGAGCCCAGTCACCGCGTCCATGTACTTTTCCTCGACCTCCATACAGGTTCCCATGGTCTTGAGTAGGTTTTCCGTGACCTCCTTGTCCTCGAGTACAGTCGTAGTGCCCATCGAGTAGGCGGTGAATGACTCGCTGACCATTGCGGCTATATTCGGCATGGTTCTGACGAACCTCGCTTCAGGGACGGCCTTTTCGAGTGATGCTATTGGAATAACCGCGGCCGTTGATATCACCAGTTTACCCTTTAACTCATCCTTGATCTCCAGTAGAACTCTCTCAAGATCATTGGGCTTGACGCAGAGGAATACGATTTCTGCTTGGTTCGCGGCCACAATATTGTTATCAGAGATATTGGCCCCGAGGTCGGCTAACGGTATCAAGGCATTGATATCCCTTCTTGTTGCGATTACGTTGTCCGCGATCCTCGATTTTACCAGACATTTTACTATAGCTCCGCCGATAACGCCGGCTCCAATAACGGTTACAGTTCCTACCAATGCTTTCACGCTTTTCAACGAGTTTCATCGCATTGGGGTACTTAAATATTGCATTCATTTATCAAATATGACTGTCTTTTAGCTACATTGTTAACTTATTTAGGAATTAACTTGCAAAGCTTTTATGCTAGACCCAGCCATCTTGGGTTTGAGCAGAATGGAAGACTTCGATGTCTCCGCTTTCATAGATCTCCAGATCCAAGCGATAAAAGAGACTCTTGGGGACGAGAAAGCACTTGTTGCAGTAAGCGGCGGTGTGGACAGTACCGTTTCGGCGGTTCTAACTCGCAGGGCCATTGGGGATAACCTTGTCTGTGTATTCATTGATGACAACTTCATGAGGTTAGGGGAGGCAGAGCAGGTCAGAACGATGCTTTCATCTGAGCCATTAAACCTGCCAGTAGAAGTTTTGAATGAAAGACTCAGGTTTATGGAAGCCTTGAACGGCTTCTCTGACGCCGAGGAAAAGAGGCAGGTGTTCAGAGAGACTTTCTATCAGACCCTGAAAGATAAAGCTGAATTGGAGGAAAGCAAGTACCTTGTCCAAGGAACCATCAAGGCCGATATTGACGAGACCACGGGCGGAATCAAGAGCCAACACAATATCCTCGAGCAGATAGGCATCGACCCGGTAGAGAAGTACGGTTTTACGGTGATAGAGCCTTTGAAAACGCTCTACAAACACCATGTTAGGGCAGTGGCCAGGGAGATTGGAATGCCGCCAGAACTATCTGAGAGACAGCCGTTCCCTGGGCCAGGACTCAGCATAAGAGTAGTGGGACAGATAACACCCGAGAAGCTGGACGAGTTGAAAAAAGCCACGTTCATCGTCGAAGAGCAGCTCAACCCGCATAGCCCATCCCAATATTTCGCTGCAATATTCAGCGGCGAGACGCCCAAGGAGTTGAAGGTTCTGAAGAGAGACGCAGCCGAGATACTTGAGATGAGCGAGAGCGCCGTTAAGGCAGGGGTCTTGGCGGAGAAGGCTACAGGGATTATCAACGATAAACGTGCATATGGGACAATTATCACGATGGCCCTCGTCGACAACGCGGATAGAACCATCGATCCAAACTACGAAAAGCTCAACGGGATAACGGGCTACATAAACGACAACTATCCCGAGGCTACTAGGCTCCTTCTACTTGTTGATAAAAAGGAGACGCCTGGCTTCATCGTGTCCATAAGGGCGGTGAAAACGAGGGATTTCCTGACGGCGGAAGTTATGCCCATACCATGGACAACCCTCAGAGAGGCAGCGGTTAAAATCTTTGATTCATGCCCCAAAATCAGCAGAATATACTACGAGGTTACACCTAAACCGCCAGCGACGGTAGAATACGAGTAAAAAGATTTGAGAGAGTTATCTCTCTATTCCCAGTTCCTTGAACTGTGTCTGTACACCTTTTTTCGCGTATACAAGGTCATTGCCCAGGGTAACTAGGTTGTAGGCCTTTTTCATCCTCTCAGGGATGCTCTTTCCAGATGCCTCGTGGATGCCAGCACCGATTCCAGCAGCCTTGGCGGCGTCATAGACCTTGTCTATTGCAGTCTGAACATCCGGGTGGCTCATGTTACCTAGGTGGCCGTGGCTCGCCGATAGGTCAGCGGGGCCGATATAGACGCAGTCCACTCCCTCAACGGAGCAGATGTCCTCGATGTTAGCAACGGCCTCCTTGGTCTCGATCTGGCAGACCACCATTATCTCCTGGTCGGCTGTTTTTAGGTAATCTGGGTCGAACATAGCTGCCCTCCTCGGGCCGCATCCCCTGAGACCCTCAGGAGCATACCTTGTGGCCTTGACCGCCATCTCGGCGTCATCCTTGTTGTTGATCCATGGAACCATGATGCCATGTGCGCCTACATCCAGCACTCGCTTGATTGCGACTAGGTCGTTCCACCATACCCTGACGAGGGGAGTTGTCTTGGTATCAGGTCTCATGGCCTGCATGAGGGTCTGAACCATCAGGTGGTCAAGGGGCGCGTGCTCCGTATCAATGACGAAGTAATCGAATCCAAGACTGGACATGAGTTCGGTCATGATGGGGCTCTCTACTGTTATCCAGGTACCGTAAAGCTGCTCTCCAGCGTACATCCTTTTCTTTAGCTCGTTCTTCATGAATAATTCACCTTAAAGGGATAGTTATCCACATGCCCTTGGGTATAAATGGTTTCGGAGAATCTCTAGAGGATGTCGATTATGCCCTTAATCCCTTGCACCCACCGGAGGTAGCTGTTAAGCGAGGCCCGTAACGCCGTTGTATCGCTGGCAAAGGTCTCGATGACCAGTTCATTACCCTGAATTCTTACTTCTGTCCTCGATCTCTCTGATGAGGGAGATTGAGCCTCAGGAATCAACGCTGTTTTGACTGCATCGAGTAGGTCAGTGTCCAAAACAATGTTTACCTTTGCCGAGATAGGTAGAACTGGGTTACCCATGAATCGATAAAATAGTTGATTGAATTATAAAGAGTTAGTTCTGCACACGGATTCTGTGTGCAGCCTGACCTAGCTTCGTGGAGGGCTGGTAGGCTCCGCCTGCGAAGGTGTGGCCGCATTTGTTGCATCCCCATAGACCCACGCTCTTGCGCTTTACACTTGGGCTTGCACAGCTTGGGCATTTATGGTAGGTTTTAAGGAGGGCCATGATCCTTCCGTAGCGTTTAGTTAGGGTCGATCCTCCCCTGCCTCGTAGTCCGACGTTCAAGCGTTTGTTTTTTGCCATTATTTGCTCGCCACTGTGAGTGACCTTATCTCTGCCGCCTTCTCCGTAGCGATATTTATGCATTTCTTTATTTCGTCTACGGTGAAGCCGATAGAACCTCGTTTCTGCATGGTCGTGACGTTGTTTTTCTCGTCCATGGTTATTGTGAGGCGGCCGTCAGCTACCTCCTCCTCGTCCGCCGTGGCGTCTAGGATGAAGTGCTCGTTGATCTTCGTGATGGTTATCGGAATTGGCTCGACCCTGAGCTTGAGTTTTTTGGTCTTGCCTGTTGCCTTGAGCTCGCCTTTGGTCACTTTGTAGGTCGGTATCTTCGTGTTCCTCAGTGCTGCGATTGAAGCTGCACCGCATGCGTCTATAAGGTTGCCGTCCCAGTTGAGCACGTAAAGATCGAGGGAGATGATGTATACTTTCTTTCCCTCGATCAGACATAGCTCACTCATGTCTAGGATCTCGGCGGATCTAAGGCCTCTGTCGACCACTCTTGCCAACTCTATCGCACCGTTAGGTGGTGGACCTGGCTCCCATGTCGCATGGGCCACCGGGGTGTACTCTGCTCCGGTCATCAGAACGCCTTTGTTGGGAGTGTCGTCGAAGGGGAACCCAATTTTTGCCGTAACACCGACAATCACGTGGGTTTTACCTAACTTGATCTCTGCTGAACCCTCTGATTTCTTGAGGAAGTTCGTCTTAAAGGTCATCTCCCTGAACTCAAGTAGACCTCTTCCGTCCATTCGCTTTCCCGCGGCTACGACTTCCTGGATCTTCTTTCTCTTGAGTCTGGATACTATGTTGTTGCTCATTTTTCTTCCGCCTCTTCTTCTGGGGCATCCTCTGAAGCTTCTTCGGGGGCTTCCTCCTCCGCCTCCTCAATTTCCTCCTCGGATTCTTCCCCAGTCATGCCGTATTTCTTCTTTAGGGCTTCACGTTGAATCTCGTAGATCTGCTTGGATCCCTCGATGGCCATCTCGACTGCTTTTATTGTCTCTTCAGCGGTCAATATTCCGTCCATCTGTAGAAGGGTTACTTGGTCGAGCTTTGGCATGTAAGCCAGAGGTATGTCTGCCTCGCCTTCCTTGTCCTCGGTGTCTCCGAGGTCGAGTACGATCTCGCCATTCATTTTGCCCGCTGCACAGGAAGCTACCAGGTCCTTCATGGGTATTCCCGCGTCCACCAATGCTACGGCGGCTGCGTTGACTGCTGCGCACCTTGTGCCTCCGTCTGCCTGGATGATCTCCACGTAGACATCGATGACGCTTCGTGGGTATCTCTCTAGGAAAAGTGCGGGTGACAGGGCGTCAACCATGATCATGCCGATCTCCCTGTCTCTCCTTGATGGGGCAGGTGACCTCCTTGGTGATACACTGAAAGGGGCCATGTGGTACCTTACCCTGAGGACGCCCATGTGTGGCTTGCTCAGCCGTTTTGGGTGCATCTCCCGTGGACCGTATACTGCTGCTATGATCTTGTTATTTCCCATCTCAATGTACGCTGAACCGTCTGCGTTGGGTATTATTCCAGTCTCGATTGTGGTGGGTCTGATCTCGTTTACCTTCCTTCCGTCAGCCCTTACCTTTTTCTTGCTGGTCTTTCTTTTTCTCTTAGTCTTTGTTTTACTCATTTCTTCTCCTCCTTGATTTTCGTGAGGTATTCTTGGATTCTACTTGTCAAGCCTGAGGTGTGTGCCTCGGCATTTACCTTGTTAATTACCTTAACAACGAGTTCCTCGTCGGACCTGTTTCTTCCGTGTATCAGCACGCGGCCGTTCTGGCCGATAGTGACTTGACACCGGGTCTCCCTGAGGATCATGTTGATCATACTTCCTTTTTTCCCGATTAACCGGGGGATTTTCGAGGGCGTTATGTTTATGATAAAGCCCTCGTGTACTCGACCTAGTTCCCTGCCTAGTATCGAAAGGATAGCAGTTCTGCTCCTATCCATGTCTACTATCTTCGCGACGATAGTGTCTCCTACGTCAAGTATCCTCGTCATATCGAGGAATGACCTGAACGGCTTGTTGATTGCATCGTTTACTGTTAATATGGCGTTCTTGTCTGCACCGATGTCAACCTTCCACTGTCCCAGCTCGATGTCTCTGACTTCACCGATTACGAGGTCGCCGACTAGGGGCACGAATCCTGCCTCTAGGGCTATCACCGTTACGCGATCCTTGCCGTAGTTGACAAGTCCCACTCGGGTAGCGTATAGGTTTTCCTCTTCTCTGTAGGTGTTATCTCCCGTCCGGATCTTGCCCTCGTATATGAGGTCCCCGGGGATAACTATGTCGCGGGTCTCGAATTTTGCGCTCATCTCTCTCTCCCACTTTTTTTACTTTACTATCTTCGACTGCACGTTTCCCTGCGTTTCCTTGCCCAACGTATCTAGGAGCTCCATCTGCATCGCTGCTGGGAGCTCAACAACCGCCACCCATGAGCCATCGTTCTGCCACTCTTCCCGCTTGATGGTACCGAAATTCTTCACGGTTCCATAACTCTTCCCTGTGTACTCTGCGGGAATCTTGAGTGCGATCTGGATGTTCTCGCTGCTCATCGGTAGTATCGACCTTAACGCGTCAACTATTTCTTGGATCTGCTCCTCCGCGTCTATCAAAGGATCAATGCTGATCTTCGCCTCCTCCATCGCGTTCTGTACCCTAAGCGGTGGGTGAGGTAGCTTGGTTTTTGGGTCCACGTAGGTCTTGGAGATGATGTTGATGATCTGTTTGTGCTTCTGCTCCATCATCTCCTTCCTCTGCTGGGCGTTCAACTGGAACGTGCCCTTTTCGAACATGATTTTTGCGACCTCAAATGGGTCGCTTGTCTCGTAGAATTTCTCTAGTTTATCGGATGATGCTTTTTCTCCCTTCTTTGCATCCGTGAATATGAAGTCAGCCATTAACACGTTGGATACTTCACCGATCTCGCCTTTCTTGTATAACAGTCCCTTGTCTGGGTCTACGAGAATCTCGAATTTTTCGCCACCTGTTTGGTGGCGCACTATTGTGAATTTCTTCGCTTTTGCGAATTCCTTGATCATTGTTCTAGCACTTGCCTAACCGAGATAGCCCTCGGTCTCCTCAGCAGTGAGCCTTTTGAACACTTTTGTGTCGGCGGGTATAACCGCTACCTTTACCGTGTCCTTTGTTACATCGCTGTCTGAGGCTATTTTTATTGCTTGGATGGCCAGCTTGATGGCGTCATCAAACGTGATATCATCCGTGTATTGGTCCTCTAGGAGCTTGTTTGCCTCGTTGTTCTTCCTGCCCACAGCTATGGCCTTGAATGCCCTGTATGCCCCACTGGGGTCCGTTGTCATTACCCTTGGCCCAGTGGCGTCTACGCCCGTCAGGATCATGGTTACTCCGAACGGCCTGACTCCTGCGTGCTGTGTGTATGCCTGGCTCATGTCTCCGAGCCTCCTTGCCAGAATCTCGACATCAACGGGCTCGTCGTATAGGAGCTTGTTGCTCTGGCAGTATACCCTTGCTTGTCCTATTAGCACCCTTGCGTCGCTGCTTAGTCCCGATATCGCGCTTGCTAGGTGGTCGTCCAGCTGGTAAATCTTTCTGAAGTACTCTGGGTCCTCTAGGCCTGTCTCTT
>JABXKY010000033.1 GCA_013619005.1 Candidatus Bathyarchaeota archaeon
GCTACCACTTGATACGGCGCCGGATTACTGGAGGCGAGGTGGCATCATGCCCTATAACCCTGAGAAACCGGGGGTTGACGGCGTTTTCATATCGCACGCCCACTTTGACCACATTCAGGACGTCAGTTTCCTGAGCGAACATATCCCTCTCATCTGCACCGAGGAGACCCGGGTTCTTTCAAAGGCGGTCTGCGATGTGTCCAACACGGGCGTTGACCAGCAGTTCTATGAGCTCAGGAGGGGGTCCGAGATAGCGCCCAAGAAGCCGGGGTACAGGACGCTGTTCCCTGGGGAGCTTGATTATGTCACGGTTAAGGATGATGGTCCCCCCGAGGTTCTTGACGAGAAGACGGGGTTCACGTTCAGCCGCTCCTTCACCAGCAGGTACAGGAACTATGTGACGGACACTGAGGGGGACGTGAAGGGCATCCATTACAGGCTGATCCCCGTGGGTCACTCGGTACCAGGTGCCTGCTCGGTTTTACTGACCAAGGAGGGGGCTCCCACGGTTCTTTACACGGGGGACGTCAGGTTCAACGGGGTGACGGGGGTCTCCATCGACGAGTACGTTGAGTTGATCGGAAAACAGGTGGATGTCCTCATTACGGAGGGCACCAGGATTGACAGCGATGTGATCCTGACCGAGGAACAGGTCCAGGAGGGGATATCCAGTGACATCGGGGGGGCTGACGGATTGGTGCTCATAGACTTTGGGTGGAAGGACACGTCCAGGTTCAGCGTCATATACGAGGCGGTGAGGGAGAACGGCAGGACCTTCGTAATCTCGCCCAAGACGGCTTACCTGCTCTACGAGATGCACGTCAACTTCCCTGAGACCTGCCCCGACCCTCGGGAGATGGAGGGTCTCAGGGTCTACCTGAAGAGGGAGGGGAGCCTGCTGTACTCCAAGGCTGATTACGCCAAGTTCAAGATGGGTTACCTGCACCACCACGGCAAGAACACGGCCATGAAGGACAGGAACATTGTCAGGATAGCGGAGAGGATGAGGGTCGGCGGCAAGTTGGATAACGAGAGGAACCCGTTGCCCGAGCCGGTGCCAGGTGAACCTTACGAGTACGAGGAGGTGTACGAGCTGGCCACGCACCACATCACCCACGGCGTCAAGGCGTACGAGGTCAGGGAGAGCCCTGAGAGGTACGTGCTGGCGTTCAGTTACTGGGACAGCAACGAGCTGTTCGACCTGATACCGGAGGAGGGGGGCCACAGCGCCAAGTACATCAAGGCGTCCACTGAGCCCTTCAACGACGAGATGATGATCGACGAGGGCAAGTTCATGAACTGGCTTGACATGTTCGGCGTAGGTTACGTCAAGGAGGGAGAGACATTCCAGAGGAGGCACATATCGGGCCACGCATCCCAGCCGGAGCTAGTGGAGTTGATAACCAAGCTAGACCCAGGGAAGATCATCCCCATCCACACCGAGAACCCAGGGAAATTCGAGGAGCTGTTCCCAGGCAGGGTCATCAGGGTGAAGAACGGGGAAACCCTGCACATCTAACCCCGTAAAAAACCCCTTACCATAACGCTTTTCGTCAATTAAAACCCGTCACTCTACCGCTTTTTTCCACTTATCACGTATACATCTGGGCGTTTTTAGGGCTTGTTTCGATGAAACGGGGCTGTTTCCGGCTGGGATGGGGTATCCCCCCCCTATGTCATGTGGCGTGCAATAACGGGATAAATTATTCAGTCATCCTGAAGGCCCTGTTTGGGTTCAGGATGAACGGCGGCAGGTGTGATGCCAGGTTGCTGAAGGGCAGGACCTCGGGCTTGATCTTTATGCCCAGCTCGTCTACCATGTAGTCCCTGCGACTGGTTATCCTATCCCATGTTTCGGGGTACAGCTCCATGAGCCTGTTTCTGATGCCCATGTCGCCTATGGCTATGCCGTCCTCGGTGTTGATGGTGAAGTACTCTGTGCCTGTGCCGGGTATCACGTCCACCTGTATCGCCATCCCGGGCCTGATCCTGTCCTTGGAGCCCTCGTAGATGGGGCTGTTCACCCACTCGTCGAGGCCCAGGAGGTGGCCTGGGTTGAGCTCGACGCCGAAGAATGGGTCGCCGATCTTGTCGTGGATGGCCTTGTACAGGTCTCCACCTGTGGTCCCGATCCCCATGAGCTCAAGCCAGCTGACCACTGCCTCAAAGTAGGGCTGCGCCAGCTTGGGGACGTAGTCCCTGATCCTCTGGGGTAGCTGGTTCTCGTTCTCCACCAGCCAGCCTGCCCTGCAGTTGAGGGCCCCCGTCAACCCGAAGGCGGTGGTGAAGGCGTCCCCTTTCTCGATGACCTTGCCTGATGGGCTGGGGAGGCCGATCCACGCCCTCTCCCCCGTGCTGAGCATGAGGTGTACGCTGTGGGGGTAGCCGTTTAGGTTCATGAGCTGGACTGCCTCGTACTCGGTCATGCCGGGTTTAATGTTGAATATCACGTTCCTCACTGCCTGGCTTGTGAGGGTGGCGGCGTACTCGAAGGCGGCCAGCTGCTCCACCTCGTAGGTGGCCCTGAGCCCTTCGGTCTGGTGCATGAACACCTCGGTGGCGTTGGATATCTCTGACGCGACCAGCCTCAGGGTGTCAACAAGGTAGCTGGGCACCTCCATCCACTGGTCCGGGTTCTCGGTCTCCTCCCTTGAGTAGTACTTCCAACCCGCGACGCCGACGCGGCTGTTACGGGTGATGCCCGTATCCTGGAGTATGTCCTTCAAGGGGCTGGATCTTGACCTGTCCTGCCCCAGGAGGCTGAAGGGCTGGTAGAGGACCGGCTGGAGGTGTTCCTTGATGGGCGATACCTCCAGGTAGCCCATACACTCGTTTCCCACCATGATCCACTGCTCGTCACCCTCGACGTCAACCACCAGCGCCGCCTCCTCGAACCTCGGGTCGAACCCCGTGAGGTACGCGATGTTCGCTGAGTGCTCCCTGTCACCGTATACGAAGATATGGGTGTAATCACCCTTGCACCGCTCCCTCAGCCGTGCAAGCCTGTTGAGGTAGATGTCCTCGGATAAGGTGGGCTGGACCGTGGGTAACCCGAAATCAGGAAGGTCAAGAACGGCTAACTCGGCTCGTCGAACCATAAGGGAAGAATGTGCCGGTGGTTAAACAGGTTAACGGCTACCCGAAGAAGGCGCTGAGGCTCTTCTGCTGTGGCCGCCCTACTAGCTGGTCGAAGCTCATGTCCAGGGCGTCCAGGAGCTGCTCGAAGATGCTCTCAAGGTACTCCTCGTACTTCTTGATGTCCACGTCCTTGGGCTCGGCGATGATGCTGGGCTTGACATTGTTCTTGGTGACCACGTACCTGATGATGTCCCCCTGGTCTATCTCGTACCCCATCTCTACCAGCATCCTGGCGGCCTTGACGTGCTGGGGGTTGGTGTTATATGCCTTCAACGGCTTGCCCAGCTGCATCTGGAACGCAACTTCATCTATCTTGAACTCCCGCTCCTTGAGACGCGTATGTACCTCAACGACAAGCCCTTTGATGTCCTCTTTGGCTCGGGGGAACTCGTCCTCGGTCTGGACGTTGCTCAAGATATGGGTTAGCTCATCGAAGGCCATCTTGAGTATGGGTGGGATGTGCCGCTTCTTACCCGTCAATCCCTTGATGTCCATCCTGCCGTCCTTGTAGACGCCCAGGTAGTTCTTCTTGCGCTTGCTGAAGATGGCGTAACGGTATGTCTTCTCCACCTCAAGGTCGATACCCAGGGCTTCGTCGGCCCACTTCACCAGCGTGTCCGTCTGCTCCTGAGTCGGGTGAGCCAGGAAGACGCTGTCGGTGTCACCGTAAAGAACCTCCAGGCCCATCTCCTCCGAAATCCTGCCCGCCTCGGCCATGGCGTACCTGCCTACGGCTGCTGTGCTCTCCGCCAATGGGGGGCAGTAGAGGGGGAAGCTCTCGGCGCCGAACACACCATATGAGGCGTTGAGGAAGACTTTGAGGGCTTGCTGGGTGACGTGATAGTACTGGCGCTCGTCCTCGGTGAGGCTACTGTCCTTAGCCTTGGGCTTGTACCACATCACCCTGAGGTCCTTGAGGCTGCCAATGAGGTCGCTCGTCATCCCACGCCTGTGGGTGCACACCCAGTGCTGGGTGCCGGGGATCAGGTTTTCCTTGCAGTCCTCGTGGCTGCATAGGAGCGTATCGTAGCTCAGGTTCCAGTTATGGATGGCGGAGGGGTACAGTGAAGCAAAGTCAACCACGGTTACATCGAAGTGTATGCCGGGAACGGGGTCACGTACGATCGCCCCCTGGTACTTCTTGCCCTTGATCATGGCCTTGGTGGTGGTGCCGCCCTTGTGTAGTATGATATCCTGGGTGTTGGGGATGAGCCACTTTTCCTTCCTGTGCATCCACTCCATGAGCGCCAGGATCCACCTGCTGACCCCGAACCTGCTCAGGTCCTCTAGGATCATCTTGCTGATGCGCTGGAGCATGACCATGAGGTTCATGACCAGGTTGTCGTTGAAATGGGTCAACTCGTACGTGATGTACGTATCTTGCATGCAGTACTCCGCCATGTCCCGCATGTTCAGGTTGTTAAAGTCAACCTTGATCTTGCCCTGGTTCAGGATGCCCATGGCGATATCGTCCAGGCTGAACTCCCTGTAGGCGTTGCCGAAGGCGTACCCCTGGATTGATCTGTTCCTGAAGAACTGGTAGAGGTCGATGTGGACGCCGTTGGTGAGGAACGCGAACCTCCTACCTAGAGTGATCGGGATATCGACCTCGGGTATCCCCAGGTTCCTTGCCCTGTTCCTGAGGAACTTGAAGTCAAAGTCGTCGCCGTTGAACGTGAGGACTATGGGGTACTCGTCGATGATGCGGAGCGTCTCCTCTATAAGTTGTCTCTCGGTCGCGTAGACCACTGCCTCGTTGGCGCCGGGCACCTCGGTGACCAGCTCACCGGTGTTCAGGTCATCGAACATGATTACCTTCCTGAGCCCATCGGAGCCCGCGAAGCCCACGGTGATGATGGGGTCCCTCGCCTCATCGGCGTTGGGCATCCTGTTCTGTACGCTGGGTCGGACCTCGATGTCAACCGCAACTCGCCTGATGTTGGGTATGGGCGCCTGCAGAAGCCTTGCCCAGTCCAGCATGGGCTCCTTGAACCGCTCCTCGGTGTTGGCCAGCACGTCGTTGAACTGCTGCTCTATCTCAGGGGATAGGCTCCATTCATCAGCGACGAGGTCGCCGTTGACAACCCTGTAGGGCATACCGGGAACCAGCCCCTGGTCGTATATGTAGCACGCGTAGTACCTGATGCGGTTCTCCCATGACTCGTCAAGGGCCCCCCGTATGGAGTTGTGGGTCCCTCCTATACTAAGTGGGTCACCGGCCTTGACCTTGGTGACCTGGATGTCCTTCTCCTCAAGGGCATCGTACAGGGTGACCTCCTCGAACCCCTTGAAGCCCTCGTGGCTCACTACCCGCTTGTTCTTCTCCAGCTCTGCGGCGGGTTTTTTTGATAACAAGTACGGAAGGTGGCCCGTGTTGTCGTACCAGAGGAATATCTCCTGGGACTCCGGCTCGTACAGCCTGACGTAGGCCCTCTTGTTAGCCCCGTCGTACCCGGCTGAGAGCATGTACACTGTCCCCGTGTTCTCCGGGGCCTGCCTGCCCCTTACGTTGGTTAACTCCTCGTTGCTCATGGCCACCAGTCGGGGTTACTATGGCACCGCAGGATAAAATAATGTGGGTAAGCCGTTAAATCCGCTTGAGTTCTGCGTCTGGCAGCATCTCCTCGACGGCCTCGGCTACATTATCATAGTTCTGGGGGGTGCAGTACACCCTCAGGAGCAGCCTCCTGGCCGATGATAAGCTGATGACCCGCTTCTTTCCATCAAACACCGCCTTTCTGATATCACCCCACGGGGTGAAGGTGCTCTCCCTGCTCATGGCGATGAAGGACGAGCCCACTGGGTTGACCCGATGCGAGATTGAGCCCACCATCCAGGCGAGCCGGTTCAGGTTGCTGGCGTACTCACCCAGGTCGCAGCGGACGCCCTCCGCGTCTATCTTGAAGACCAGCTCCACGCTGTTGAGGAAGACTACTCCTATGACGAGGAACGTCAGCACGATCAACGCCCCGGCGGCCAGTACGAGAATCTCAAGTATAGCAAAGAGGTCCTCCCCGCCCATGATAAGGAAAAGGATGACGCCGAGCCCCACTGCTGAGCCGATTATGACAAAAAGGAGGTCCATGACCATGTACGAGTTGGTTAGGAACGGGACATCGACCCGCCACTCAAGCCCCTCAGACATCTCACCTACTCCTGATTTGAGCGTAAAGGGTCTCCATGACGATGTAGGCGGCCGTCGTGGCCGTGTTACCCGTGTCGTAGTGGGGGCAGACCTCGTTGAGGTCGAACCCAGCTATCTTTCTGGACATGGTACCAGCGATGAGGTCCATCAGCTTGGTCGTCGACAGGCCCTCGGGGTGAGGGTTGCCCACAGCCGGGGCGTACGCGGGGTCCAGCACGTCCATGTCAATGCTGAGGTACACCCTCGATGCGGACTCGATGGCCTCGTTTACCGTCTTAATCGGGTCCTCCCTACCCTTGATGATGTCAAGACTCGTAAAATAACTCAGATCATCATTTCCCGCGGTGAGCTCCACCTCATCGCCGCTGAGGGCCCTCGCGCCGAGAATTATAGCCTTGTAGCCCAGCTCATCGTAGCCCCTCCTGAGGTACGTGGCGTGGCTCATCCGCTCCCCGAACAGCTCGTCCCTGAGGTCCAGGTGGGCGTCATAGACGATGACAAGGTCTGGCTTGATGGCCCGGAGCGCCCCCAGAGTGATGAGGTGCTCCCCACCCAGCATAACGGGGACCTTGTCAGTTGATTTTATCACGTCCTCTATGCCTGCGAGGCATGACTCGACGTCACCGCACTCCACGTCCCCGATGTCGGCGAGCCTGAGGTCGCCCCAGTCGAGGCCCGTCCTCTGGCTGTAAGTGTCCAGGTAGGCGCTCTCCCTCCTGATGGCGTCGGGTCCGAAACGCGTCCCCCTGCGGTTTGATGCTGTCCTGTCCAGTGGCGCCCCGAAAACGATGTAATCGGCGTCCTCCGGGTCAACGGGTTTATCCAAGAAAGGTGAAATGGGTGGGGTGGTGGGCATCCTTACTCGACGACAACCTGGTCGACGCTGTGGATGACGGCGCCCTGCCTGGCCATGTGGGACCTGAGGGCCTCGTAGTCGAGTTTCGTTCCGTCAATGATGATCTTGAGGCTCTCGGTCTTCTCGTCCATCTCGACGACCGAGACGTCGATCCTGGTGACTCCATCCATCTCTCCTAGGAATGATGCGAATTCGGGTAAAGGGGGCTGGTGTGGCTTGAGCACATCCAACACGATATGCGTGATTTGTGGTTTCTCCAACTGTTTTCACATATCCTCCAGACGAGTCTGGCAGATATTTAGTTTCAATATTGAACACTGACTTTTATATGGTGTGGGTAGGCACGGCTATTTACGCCTTGTAGACCCACTTCCCGTCCACCATGGTGGCCTCGACCTTGATGTCCAGCATCTCATCTGGGTCTGCCGTCAACGGGTTCTTGTCCCATACGACCAGGTCAGCGTACTTGCCGGGCACCAAGCTGCCGATGTTGTCCTCCCAGAACATGCAGTAGGCGCTGTTCCAGGTGTACGTCCTCAGGGCCTGCATGGGGGTGATGCACTCATCGACGCCGAAGGGCTGGTCGCCGTAAACCCCCTTCCGTGGCTTCCTGGTGATGGCCCCGTACAGCCCGTAGAGGGGGTTGATGTAGCAAGTGTTCCAGTCGCACCCGTTGCCCACGATGACCCCGCGCTCCATCAATGTCTTGAGGGGGATGAGGCGCCTGCTCCTGTTGGGGCCGAAGCTGCCGGCGTAGCTGTCGCCGATGAAGTACAGGTAGGCGCTGGTGGCCTCGACCACGATGTTGTCACCCATGGCGGTCTCCTTCCTGAGGGCGTAGTCGGTGGGCAGGTTGTTGTGGATGACGCTGTGGCGACAGTTGGTCCGCGGCGAGTCCTCGATGGCGGCCTCGATGGCCAGCTCCACTGTGGTCTGGCCGTTGTGTATTCCTATCATGAGGAAGCTGCGGATGTCGAGCCTGCCCTCGTCGTGGAGCGCCCTATATGCCTCGATCATGGTGTCGGTGGCGCCGGCCTCCTTCTGGGCGGTGACGCCTACCTTGAACAGCGCCTCCTGGGCGTTGAGGATGGCCTCCTTGCACTCCTCGACGGTGTAGTCCCGGGCCAGGAGCCTGATCTTGTAAGAGACCTCGTGGTCCAGTAGCTGCCCGTCATAGCCGGGCTCGTACTCCGCGTCCACGAGGTCCAACGCGTAGGTGTTGGCCACCTGGACCGGCGTCTGGGCGTGGAGGATGACGGGGTGGTCTGGGCTGACTGGGTCCAGGTCCTGCCTTGTGGGTGGCCGCTTCTCCTCTAGGAGGGCGTCGTCCCACCCGACGCCCCTGATCCATGTTCCCTTGGGCTTGGACAGGGTTACCTCCCGCACCTTGTCGACGATGTCCTGGATGCAGGTCACGGCGGGGTACCTGAGGTCCAGGATCATCTCGCTGAAACCGTACTCGCATGTGTGGTTGTGGCTATCAACTAAGCCCGGAGTGATGGTCCTGCCCTTCATGTCCAGCATGATGGTGTCGGGGCCCGCCAGGCGCTCCATTTCATGGTCGGAGCCGACGGCGATTATCCTCTCCCCCTCTATGGCTATTGATGTGTGCACCGAGTCCTCGCTGTCAACTGTGACTACGTTGGCGTTCTGGAGGATCATCTCGGCGCTCATGGGCCGTACTCCTCCAGTATCTGGTCGTGCCTGAAGCACGATGTGAGGTGGTCGTTGACCATGCCCACTGACTGCATGTAGGCGTACATGATGGTGGGGCCCACGAAGCTGAAGCCCCGTTTCTTCAGGT
>JABXKY010000292.1 GCA_013619005.1 Candidatus Bathyarchaeota archaeon
AGGAATATTTTATATAAATCAGCCCGTCATGACCCAGAAATCAACTCGCACCCCATATAAACCTTGGATGCGCGCGCGTTTTATATCGAGATAGGGGGGAGTTGGAGTATCTCCATAGTGATCATTTACTCGAGTCAGCAGATAGTGATTTTAAGTCATGTACCAAGTTTGATCTGATAGCAATGAAGTCTGATCGATTTGAAAGAGTAATGGCGGTAATGCGAAGGGAAGAACCCGACAGGGTACCTTGGAGCGTCTGGGGACATTACCCCGCAGTAGACTGGCTAGGCTACTATAGCTGGGAGCTATCTCAGAGGAACGGCGAGGAAGCCGCAAGAGCCCACATAGCCATGCTCAGGGTACTGGACTACAAGATGGACCTACTCAAGGTAACCCCATTCTACAGGTTCATGCCAATGCAGTGGGGTAGTAAATTCAAGTTCAAGAACAACGAAGAGGACGCCCCCACCCTCGACACCGTAGTCAAGGAAACAAAGGACTGGGAAAAGCTCTGGGTTCTAGACCCTAAGAAGGAGCTTAGGGAGTTCGTTAGGACCAACGAGATACTCTCAAGGGACATGAAGCACATGCCCGTAATTTACACGATCCCGAGCCCTATAATCCAGGCAATGAACGGCGTAGGAACCCCTGAGAGGGTACTAGAGGACATGAAGAAAGACCCCGACAGCCTCAGACACGGTCTTGATATCATCACAGAGACCACCATCGACTTCACCAAGGCATGCATCGATGCAGGGGCCAACGGTATATTCTACGGCATCGGTGGCGGAGGAAGGATCTGGAAGGATTTCACAGTCCCACAGCTCGACGAGTATGCATACGGCTACGACAAGAAGGTACTAGATGCTATTGACTGCGACATTAAAATGATGCACATCTGCAGCACACCCCAGGGTAGCCCCAAGGACCAGAATCTCATGGAGAGCGGCTGGTTCCGCAAATACCCCGTGGACATGATCAACTGGGACGCCCACGAGTACACCTGGCTAGACAAGGCCAAGAAGATCTACGGCGACAAATTCGCTATCTGCGGAGGACTTGATAGAGTCCACTCCTTGAGAAAAGGCGATATCCCAGCCATCGAGGCAGATGTCAAAATGGCAGTCGAAGACGCAGCAGAGGGAGGTGGATTCATGTTAGGCCCCGGATGTACGGTCTATCAGGATATGCCAAGGAAAAGCTATAACGCAGTTGGTAGAGCCGCAATAAAGTACGGTTACTATTAATCCCCCACAACCATCTACACAAAGCTCCTCTCCCTAGTTTCTCACCTAGAAAATAATTACACAACCCGAGCCTGAAGGCATGAGTTCTGTTTTTCAACCCACGCATTACCATCATTTTCATTATTATTGTATGTACAATATCTCAAAACGCAAGAAACCCAGCTACCGCTGGGTCAAGTTTGCGTATGAAAAATGTTGGCAACCATGTACGGCTCCGATATCTCCTATGAGAACAGTAATTACTAAAGCTGGTCTTTTGAGCTATTGGGGAATGTGGGCTGAATACCTCGGCCTAAGCCTTGGCACGTACACCCCATTTCCATCAAACCGGTCTTCTACCGGCGCTCTCCAACCCGAAGGTTCGGAAGTCTCTTTTTAGGAGAGGCTTCGAGCTTAGATGCTTTCAGCTCTTATCCTACGCGGCGTAGCTACCCGGCGGTGCCTTATCAGACAACCGGTTCACCAGAGGCCACAGCGCATTGTTCCTCTCGTACTGAATGCCCTTTCCCCTCAGACTTCCAACACTCCCAGTAAATAAAATCCGACCTGTCTCGCGACGGTCTAAACCCAACTCACGATCCCTTTTAATAGGCGAGCAGCCTCACCCTTGGCCCCTTATGCAAGGCCAGGATAGGAAGAGTCGACATCGAGGTACCGAACCGCGAGGTCGATGCGAACTCTCGCCCGCGACAAGCCTGTTATCCCCGGGGTAACTTTTCTGACACTACCAACCCTCATTAATAAGGACCTGATAGCTCGTTAAGCCTGGCTTTCACCTTCGGAAATCCTATTGTTAGATATCCGATCAATCTAGCTTTTGCCTTTACACTCTACGAAGGGTTTCTGTCCCTCCTGAGCTAGACTTTGGGCCCCCTCGATTCCTTTTCAAGGGGGTGCCGCCCCAGCCGAACTGCCCATCAGCCGATGTCCCAGACAGCTAAGGTCTTGGTAAGGGAAATAGTCACAAATGTGTAGTGTTCCATTGACGCCTCCTGCACACCCAGAGATGCGCACTCATCGGCTCCTACATACGCTCTGCAAAAGCAACCATGTCCCAACAACTGACTGCAGTAAAGCTCCACGGGGTCTTCTTGTTCCACTGGAAGTCGCTGGACTGTTCGTCCAGCAGGTGGGTTCACCGGGGTCTAAGCGGGGACAGTGGGGTCCTCGTGGATCCATTCATGCACGTCGTAACTTACACGACAAGGCATTTGGCTACCTTGAGAGAGTCAGAGTTACTCCCGTCGTTTAGCGGTCCTTAGCCCGGTTGAAATCAGGTTTCAGATACCACCACTGGACAGGATTCAATAACCGTACACACCCTTACGGGCTTGCGGTTACCTATGTTTTTATTAAACAGCCGGAACCCCCTTGTCACTGCGACCTGCCACGCCATCTTTCGAAAGCACAGCAGGCACTCCTTATACCTAAGATACGGAGCTAATTTGCCGAATTCCCTCGCTTAGATTTTCCCCGACACGCCTTGGGCTACTCACCCTGAGCACCTGTGTTGGTTCTGGGTACGAATATGGAAGATCCATCCTCACAAAATTTTCACGGAGTCCAAGGTTCAGCTGAATCCTCCTAACGGAGGACTATTCATGGTTTCTTCCGGTTCTCACCATTACGGTACTCCCCGGAATTATACATTTAAACAGGGCGACAACCCTGCTCAACCTTCCCCGAACTGTCGATTGTGAGGCTTTGAGTTACCTCGTGTACTTCCATAGCACTGGAATATTAACCAGTTCCCCTTTCGACCAGTCATGTTAACGCTGGACTTAGGATCGGCTAACTCTAGGCTGACGACGCATTGCCTAGAAACCCTTGCTCTTTCGGCGATCGGGATTCTCACCCGACTATGCTGTTACTACCACCGGGATCTGCAATCCCTGCACGGTCCACAAGAGGTCACCCCCTTGCTTCCGCCCATGCGGGACGCCTTCCTAACACAAATTTAAAATTGCCTAAGGTATCGGCACCTGGCTTGAGACCCGTCCATCTTCGGGGCCCCAATCCTCGGCGGGTGATCTGTAACGATTTCTTTAAAGGATAGCTGCTTCTAAGCTTACCTCCCCGCTGTCTTAGCATTACGACGCCCTTTGATTTATCACTTAGCCAGGATTGAGGGGCCTTAACCTTAGTCTGGGTTGTCCCCCTCCCGGAGCAGTAGCTTAACCACTGCATCCCGTCTCCCGAGATCTTCGACGCATGCGTATTCGGAGTTTAAAAGGTTGGTGAAGGATTTCTCCTCCGTGCCACCCGATTAGTGCTCTACCCCGCAAGCAGTCTCACTCGAGGCTATGCTGCGACATACTTCGGAAGGAACTAGCTATCACCAGGTTAGATTGGTCTATTGCCCCTTTTCCCAAATCAGATAAATGAATTGCATATCAATACTATTGCGGGCCTCCATCAGGCTTTCGCCTGACTTCACCCTGTTCAGGAAAAGATCACCTGGTTTCTAGTCTCACTCACGTGACTCCGGGCCCTATTCAGACCCAGCGGCTCGCCCGAAGGCTGCCCGCACTTTGGTTTCCCTGAGATTACGATTAAATCTTAGTCTCGCCACATAAGTGAACTCCCCGGTCCGTGATTCGAAACGGAACATAGAACGCCGGTCCACATCATCCTAATTGCACGTTACCATGCATTCGTTCTGATGCTTCAACCCTTTTGCGCCCTAACCGTCTGTAACTGTGTGATTTCAGGCTCTTTTGACGCCCCTCCCGGGGGTCTTTTCAACTTTCCGTCACCGTACTAATACGCTATCGGTCTTGAGTTGTATTTAGTTTTAGAAGTTAATGCCTCCCATATTCACACTGGATTCCCAACCAGTGCTACTCAGGAACCAAGAACGTTCCTCTCGATTTACGTCTACAGGACTATCACCTTCTTTGGTGGATCTTTTCAGAACACTTTGACTTCATCGAGGAGGATCTATCTTGGCCCATACACCACATCTCCATCATGTTTCCATGAGGATTCAGTTTGAACTTTTTCCTGTTCGCTCGCCGCTAATAAGGAAATCACAATTGTTTTCTCTTCCTCCCCCTACTAAGATGTTTCAGTTCGGAGGGTTCCCGCTCCCGTAGGAGCACTAAGAGGAAGTCCTATTCGGGCATCTCCGGATCATAGATTGCGTGCATCTACCCGGAGCTTATCGCAGCTTGCCACGCCCTTCTTCGGCACTCAAGCCAAGTCATCCATCACACAGCGTAGTAACCAGCAAATATATTACTGTTCCCACAGCTGGAGTCGGAGCCTATACATGGC
Source organism: Candidatus Bathyarchaeota archaeon (assembly GCA_013619005.1). GTDB lineage: Archaea > Thermoproteota > Bathyarchaeia > TCS64 > TCS64 > RBG-16-57-9. Next base: position 4,524 of record JABXKY010000292.1, read on the forward strand.
CTCATCATCGTTCCCAGATGTCCAATCTTCGGGACGATTTAGCCCTTCACCCCCGACATTTCTCTCGGGAGTTGCACATTTTGATTTTGAGTTTTGGGTCGAGCGGACATTCCTCGCACTATTCCGTTTTTTTGTCTTAGGAGGTGATCCGGCCGCAGGTTCCCCTACGGCCACCTTGTTACGACTTAACCCTCCTTACGAGGCTCAGGTTCGAAACGGCCAACATTCGACCATTCCTCACCCAAACCTCATTCGGGTGGTTCGACGGGCAGTGTGTGCAAGGAGCAGGGACGTATTCACCGCCAGATGATGACTGGCGGTTACTAGGCATTCCATGTTCACGAGGGCGGGTTGCAGCCCTCGATCCCAACTGAGGTACAGTTTAGGGATTGGCTCCCCCTCTCGGGGTGGCAGCCCTCTGTCTATACCATTGCAGCCCGCGTGTGGCCCGGGAGATTCGGGGCATACTGACCTGCCGTTGCCCGTACCTTCCTCAGCCTTATCGGCTGCGGTCCCGCAAGAGTGCTCAGCAATCCTTTAGATTCTGGTGGCAACATGCGGCACGGGTCTCGTTCGTTATATGACTTAACATAACACCTCACGGCACGAACTGGCGACGGCCATGCACCTCCTCTCAGCTCGTCTGGTAAGATCTTCAATCTGACCTTCACTCTGCTGTCGCTCCCGGTAAGGTTCCCGGCGTTGACTCCAATTAAACCGCAGGCTTCACGCCTGGTGGTGCTCCCCCGCCAATTCCTTTAAGTTTCAACCTTGCGATCGTACTTCCCAGGCGGCATGCTTAACGGCTTCCCTGCGGCACTGGGGTGGCTCGTGGCCAACCCAACACCTAGCATGCATCGTTTACGGCTGGGACTACCCGGGTATCTAATCCGGTTCGCTACCCCAGCTTTCGTCCCTGACCGTCAGACGTGTTCTAGACAGCAGCCTTCGCCACTGGTGGTCCTCCGGGGATCAAAGGATTTCGCCCCTACCCCCAGAATACCGCTGACCTCTCCCACTCTCTAGCCGTACAGTATTTCCCGCGGTCCAACGCTTAAGACGCTGGATTTAACGGGAAACTTATACGGCAGGCTACGGACGCTTTAGGCCCAATAATCATCCCCACCACTCGAGGGGCTGGTGTTACCGCGGCGGCTGACACCAGTCTTGCCCCCCTCTTATTCCCAAGGCTTTTTAGACCTAGGAAAAGCCACCTTCATCAGGTGGCACTCGAGGTAGCCCCTTCGCACGTAAGTGCATTGAGGAGGTTTCGCGCCTGCTGCGCCCCGTAGGGCCTGGACCCTTGTCTCAGTGTCCATCTCCGGGCTACCACTCTCATGGCCCGTACCGGTCAAAGGTTTGGTGAGCCATTACCTCACCAACAGCCTGATCGGCCGCAGCCCCATCCTTAGGCATATACCAAACATGTATGGGATACCTTTAGACGTAATACCATTCCAGGACAATACATCTATCGCGGATTAGCCCCAATTTCTCGGGGTTGTCCACGTCCTAAGGGTAGGTTAGCTACGTGTTACTGAGCAGTGTGCCGCTCACAGACATAGTTCTGTGCGCTCAACTAGCATGGCTTAGTCCCACCTCGATAGCAGTGGGGTCCGACGGGATCAATCGGAATGAGGATGATCGCAATCATCTTGTATGTGTTGTTAATTTAGAATATAGCGAGGAAACATTTCCTGCTCGACCCTTATCAGACCCGAAGACATCACTGTCTTTTTTCGCGTCTTCATACATTTACCCGCCACTGGAGCCCGGTCAGTCATCCTGAGGCAAACGCCTTTGTCAGACCGGAGCCGCCGACTATGAGCGGATGCGATTGCTCGCACCAACCCTTCCACATTATCTGAATAAAAACATTCCTCTTTTCTTTGCGAAAGGTTAATTAAGTAAAAAAAGCTGGCGTAACTCCGATAATCATGATTTATTGTCAGATGAGGATGAGATAATCCATAATGAATTTAGATGAAAATAGAAGACGAGAAATATGATTATTCGGACAATGGTTGGTCAGATTCATGAGTTTCTGGGGTTTTTCTTGATTTTAGCTTCTCAAGCTCCTGCAACAGAAAGGCCTCATATTTTTCCTCAAACTGCAGTTGTGCTTCATCAGATCTTTTTCCCACCTTGCCACGTACTGTTGTCGTCACCGAGCTAATTCGGTCCAAAGCCTCTTCCGCCAAGAATTTCCCAGCAGCAAACATCGATAGCCCCAGCTTGTTAACTAGGTTGAACTGGCTCTCAATCTGATCCTGAAATGTCCCATGGGTAGACAACTCATCCAGCCCCTCGGTCGTGATTGTGAACTTGCCTCCGTTAAGCTCAGAAATCAAGCCGTCTCGAACTAGTCTCCCTAATAAGGGATAGATCAGTCCAGGAGAGGGGGCCCAGTCGCCATCGCTTCTATCAATGGATTCCTCAATGATCCCTTTCCCTGTGAGTTCCTTCTCAGATAACAGGTACAGCACATAGTATCTAGTAAAACCTCTTGGGACTTTGCCTGGTGTCAGTGTCATTCAAATCACCTGTTTCTCTGGCGATACTAATCAGACAGGGAAATATAAGTATATCACTAGCGATATTGTGGTGTGGAGTGTTTGATAAGAATAATATTCGTTTTCAGAGCAAAAACAAGTATTTTGTTGGAAAATATTACCATATTAAATAAATAATCCATGTATAATTAAGTAGTGATTTGAATTGTATAACATTGATTCCACTCCAGATATTAGCCTTGGAGACGAGCTTACGGTATTAGTTTTAAAGGGAAAAGGCGACAGCATCATCAGCCGGATGAAAGATGGGAGAGTGATCTTATTCAACCGGGAAAACGTTCTATTTAATGAACTAGAGCCAGGGATGACGGTTCAAGCAAAAGTGAGCTTTATCGCTCAGAATTATATCATCGTTGATCCGGTTTCACCTCCAGAACGAGGGGAAGAGGCGATAAAACTCGGGTTACAGATGGTTGCCGAGACTGAGAACTGGGAAAACGCGGTAATTGCTAATGCGTTGCTCCATATAATCGATATACTAGAAGAGGCGTAAACCTTTTTCATTTTTTTCTGCCACAGGAAAAAATCTACCTGTACCTAGAATAGAATCAGGTGGGCGCAGGTACAGCCAGAATAGGCAAGATCGATTGCAGATTTTTATAGCCGCGGGAAGGAGAAGGGTATAGGGATATTTCATTGTCGGACTTGGAGGAGTACACCCAGATGATGCAGGAGACCGCAAGGGCCATATGGGGAGAGGAAAGGGCGGAGGAGATGAGCGCACATATAGAGGCCATGTCAAAAGCCGTTTGGGTCGTCGGAAATACCGTGCTCGATCCGGGGACCGAGCCGGTTACGAGGCTCAACCACAGGAGAGAGGCGGGTAGTTGAAGCCATACGAGCTGAGCATCGTCGAGGCATCGTCAAGCATAAGGGACGGCTCACTTTCACCGGTGGACCTCGCGGGATCCCTGCTCGACAGGATCGACGAGGTCGAGCCGAGGCTGGAGGCATGGGTCACGGTCAACAGGGACCAAGTGATGAAGGACGCCGAGGAGTCCACGAGAAAACTCCGGGAGGGCTCACCGAAGAGCGGGGTTCACGGTATACCGGTAGGTGTAAAGGACATCTATTTCACGAAGGGATTGAAAACAACAATGGGTTCACCCATCTACGGCGATTATGTGCCAACAGTGGACGCAGACATGGTGACGACCATCAAAGAAGCAGGAGGGATTGTACTCGGAAAGACGGAAACGACAGAGTTCGCCCTGCACGACCCGGCTCCCACGAGGAACCCCTGGAATACAGGACACACGCCGGGGGGCTCAAGCAGCGGATCCGCGGCGGCCGTTGCCTCCGGCATGTGTCAGGTAGCCTTCGGGAGCCAGACAGGAGGCTCGGTGATAAGGCCTGCGAGCTACTGCGGGATCGTGGGGGTAAAGCCGACCTATGACCTCCTCAGCAGGGAAAACGTGTACCCCCTCAGCTGGAGCCTAGATCATATCGGATACATGACTAGGACGACACAGGATGCCCACATCATGCTTGAAGCATTGACGGGGATAAAGAAGGAGTGGCACCCCAGGGTACGGGCGCCCAAGGTTGGACTGCTTGCGGGCTACTTTAAAGAAAAAGCGACCGAGGAGGTATGGCAGGGTTTCGAGAAAGCAGTGGCAGAAATATGGGGAGAAGGAGCGGACGTGGAAACGGCTGTATTGCCAGAGAGCTTCAGTCTGGTCCCAGACGTACATAGGGTAATCATGTCTGTCGAAACTGCCGCTGTCCACGAGGACATGTTCAAGAAAAGAGGAGACGACTACAGAAGCTACATGAGAGGATTCATCTCATCGGGACTCCTTGTTCCCGCCACAGCCTATCTAAGGGCACAGCGCCTGCGTGGTCAAATAATACGGGACATGGTGAACCTGATAGGACGGTTCGACTGCGTAATCAGCCCATCAGCCACCGATTCGGCCCCAGAGGGACTGGAGTGGACTGGAAGCCCGGCTTTCAACTCACCTTGGAGCCTGACAGGGCTACCCAGCATCACTGTTCCGTCAGGCCTGACAGAGGACGGTCTCCCGCTGGGACTCCAAATAATTGGAACCCCCTACACCGAGTGGGAGCTACTCAGAATAGGAGCTTGGTGCGAGGAGAAATTAGGATTCGAGAGCCGCCCAATAGACCCTAGAGGGTCTTGATCTCCTCACCGTTCATGGAGGCAGTGACCTCCACGAGCTCCCCGATGCCACTGCTCCTAATCTTTTTTCCAATTACTTCCTCGATCTGGAATATACCTGCGGGGTTGTCCATGAAGACCTGGATCGATACAGGTTTCATATCTCCCTTGACTATGGTAACCTTGTTGATCGCCTGGGCGGATATCGCGTGGATATCGTTCTTACCTGAGAGAAAAGGGACCCTTGAGCGGCCCCCCGCCATGTCGGTTCCATCAGCAACGGTGACCACACCCGCCTCAACGCTGAGACAGGGAATAGAGTCATCGGATGAGTAGAGGGTATGGAGAACCTCGGATTTAACGCGATACGCAAGCCCCGGGTCATCATCGTATATATCAAGAAGAACCCTGTCGAGCAGGTTACTGGCAAGCAACGCTCCCGTCTTCTCGTGGTCTATCCTGTGAATGGCGTTTCCCACGTCATGAAGATACGCCCCAAGCAGGACTATTAATCTGGCATCTTCATAATCACAGATACCGTTCATAACCGAAGACGGTTCCACCGCATCAGTGAGGAGAGAGAATATCTCCAGCGCGCTACCTGCGATAATTTTGGCGTGAACTGGGCCGTGGTCATTGTAACCAAGGCGCTTCACCGCCATGACATTAGCCATCTTGAGATAACTCTGAGCCTCGACATCATTTTCGAGGAAACTAAAGGCTTCAGACAATAAGGGCGAGTCAAGGTGTCGATGTATTACCCGGTAAGAAACGGCGACCATATGCCAAAATATCGGTGAGGCGTTTAAGTATCCACCGAAGGCTTCGGGAAAGAAATAGTAAATGTCGTCCCTTCTCCCTGCTTGGTGATGTACGTGAGGGAGCCTCCGTGGCTCTCGACGATCCTTTTTGCGGTAGGAACCCCCAGCCCGTTACCCTGCTTCTTGCTAGACACAAAGGGCTCGAACAAAGATTCCTCAGCCTCAGAAGGAATACCTGTCCCTGAATCCTTAACACAAATTTCAACTGAATCAGGAGAATCAAATACGCTGATACGCAGCTCGCCCCCTTCCTCCATTGCCTCAACCGAGTTAATCACTAACTTTTGTATCGCCAGAGCGGTCTTTACAGGATCAACATGAACCCTAAGAGTTTCATCATACTCCCTAACAACGGAGATATTGTCTGGAAGCCCAGAGTTGGAAAGAGCGAGATCTGCTATCTTAGTAGCCTCAGTTTCCAAGGGAGTGATGATGTGCCCCTTGTAATAATCCCTGAAACTGTCGAGAATACTCGTTGCCTGTTTAAGGGATTGACGGACCATATCAAAAAGCATCTCGTTATCGGGACTTTTCTGGAGCAAATACACGGCGTTCTGGATGGTCTGAAGAGGACTCCTTAGGTCATGGGCGAGCTCGCTGGAGATATGCCCCATCTTTTCGATGACCAGTCGCTCGATCTCCTCCATCTCTTCGGAGGAAAAACCCTTGTTGTCGCCTGGTTCAGACAAAATCCATCACTCGGTATGCGCTGATTCTGATAGTTGATGTACGTCACATATAATCAGTTGCATCTCACAGAGCAGTAGGAATAAAAGGAAAAAGACGTTATGAATCGGGGAACCATGATGGAGTACACATTCTCAAAACCGGAAACAGATGAAGACTACGAGGCGCTTTACCAGGTAATGGACGCCGTGTTCGGTGACGAGGATGTCAGGGGCATCACAAGAAGGTTCGTGGAACATCATCCAGGGATGAACAAGGAACACTTCTTCGTGGTCAAACATGGGGATAAGGCTGTAGCAGGGTTAGTCCTTGTCCCACAGGAATGGAAACTAGGCGAGGCTGAGTTAAAGGTGGCGGAGATGGGCTGCGTTGGAACCGATCCCGAGCACAGAAGAAAAGGGGTACAATGGATCCTAAACAACGAGTTCGATAAGTATGCAAAAGAAAACGGGTTCGATTTGTGTGCCCTAGCAGGGATACCTTACTTCTACAGGCAGTTCGGATACCAGTACGCCGTGGAACTTGATTACTCCACCGAGTTGAAGGTCGAAGACCTGCCAAATATGGACACCGGGATTAAGGTAGAGAGATTCGAGGAAACCCACATCGACGTCGCGGATGAGATTCTGACGAAGACACAGGAAAGATACCTAGTGCGAAGTGTACGTACCAAGGATATCTGGGGGATGCAACAGACAACTGGGACCTATGGAGGAGAACCCTACGAAGCTGATGTCTTTACTCGCGGAGGGGGGATTGCCGGTTATTACAGATACGTTGTAGACGACGAAAAAAAGACAATCAACATAAAGGAGCTTGGAATCAGCGAAAATGCGTCAGCCGAGGAAATCGCCGCTGTTATACGGAAACTGGCTTCCGAGAAGGGTTTGGCTGAGCTGAAAACGGGGTTATCCCACATGGACGAGTTCAGTAAATACCTGATATCGAGGGGAGCAAAGACAAACAGACCATATGCATGGCAGGTAAAGATCATCGATCTGCCTGGCTTTTTATCCAAGATAATTCCGGTTCTAGAACAGAGAATAGAGAATTCAGAGTATACAGGTTTGAGTAAGGACATAACAATCAACTTCTGGAAATACGCGGTCAAGATGAAAATAGAGGAAGGAAAAATCACCTCCATAGAAAAAGCGTTCGGGGAAAAGGACAGAACAATTGGATTTAACCCGTACGTGTTCACAAAGCTGGCGCTTGGCTACAAGAGCAGAATGGAACTGGAGAAGATGTACCCAGATTTCAGGGTTCAAGGTGATTCTGGGGGCCTGATTGACGTCATGTTCCCCAAACAGCCCAGTTACATCCACTACTCCTACTAACTCATACTTTTATCGAGGCCCCGTGATACATCTTAAGAGTGAACAGTATGGAGTCATCCGATTTCGACAAGCTGAAGCTGAGCGAGGAGCTCCAAAAGGGCATAAGAAAAGCAGGATTCACAAAGATGACCCCAATCCAGGAGGCGGCAATCCCCTTGCTTCTCAGCGGCAGGGACGTGATAGGTCAAGCCCAGACGGGTACGGGGAAGACCGCCGCTTTTGGGATACCATTGCTGTCCAAGGTAGACCCATCCAAACCTATCACTCAGGGAGTCGTCCTGGCCCCGACGAGGGAGCTGGCTACACAGATAGCGGCGATGCTAAGGAACTACGCCAAGTTCATGGACATCAAGATACTCTGCATCCACGGAGGGGGAAAGATGCAGAGACAGATCGCTTTACTCTCAAGGGCGACCCATGTAATCGTAGCCACGCCTGGAAGATTGCTGGACCTGATCAGAAAGCGGGGAGTGGTTGATCTCAGGAACTCGAAAGTAGCGGTCATCGACGAGGCAGACAAAATGCTTGAGATGGGGTTCATGAGAGAGGTTAAAGGGATTTTGAGCGCCCTCCCGTTCGTGAGGCAGACCAGCCTATGGTCAGCAACCATAGGCCAAGATATTATCGATATCTCGTTTAGGCACATGAGACACCCCCGCAAGGTCTTGGTCTCCAGCGATGAGATAGCCCAGACCAACGTCAACCAGTTCTACGTTGAGGTCGATGAAGACACCCGGGACTCCAAGTTAGTCGAGCTTCTGAACGAGCTGGAGGTGGACAGGGGCCTGATCTTCTGCAATAGAAGAGATACGGTGGACCAGCTATCAGAGAAACTGAAACAGGAGAGATATCTCGTAGAGCCTCTTCACGGCCGTTTCACTCAGACTCAGCGAGATATCGCGATTACCAAGCTCCTCAAGAGGCAGGTAAAGTACCTGGTATCGACGGATGTCGCCTCCCGTGGACTCGATATCAAGGGTTTGACTCATATTATCAACTACGAGGTCCCAGAGGACCCGGAGGTTTACTTCCACAGGATCGGCCGTACGGCGAGAAAGGGAGAGAGCGGAATCTCAATAACTCTTGTGAGCGAGAGGGAGGAGGAGTACCTCTTCGATATCAAGCAGATGACAAATACTGAGATGAAAGAATGGGAGTAGATTACTTCCGGTAGAGTACTTTTCCCGGTAGCGCACCTGTGTGAGTGTTGTTATCAACCACGAGGCTGCCGTTGACGAGGACATAGTTGATGCCGGTGGGGTACTGCCGGGGTTCTATCTGGTTACCATTATCGGTTATCGTTTCCGGGTCCCAGATTGTGATGTCGCCATAATACCCTTCCTTCAATGTGCCTCTATCAGCGAGCCTGAATTTTCTTGCCGGGCTGCTGGTGATCTTACGAATAGCTTCCTGAATAGACATTACACCAGTCTCCCTGACAGTGCGTCTCAGGTAACATGGGAAGCCTCCGTAACTGTTCTGGTTAGGATAGCTGGGTGGATCAGTCCTGCTTTGACGTTTTTCGTCGACCGCAAATGTGTCAACCCCGACCATGGCGTTTTGGTGCTTGTAGAACTCCAACTTGACCCAATCGTCGTCTCCCCGTCTTTCCACTTTGGTATGCGGATCAGCCCGCAGAACATCGAACAGTGCATCAAGCTCAGATACACCTTTCTCGATGGCTAATTGCGCGATGGTTTTTTCGAGATATGATTTCTCCGAGCACTCAACTATCATTTTCCCCGAAGCCCATTTCTTGTTGATGTTTGGGTTGAGGCCGTAATGTTTCCCATCCCAGATGCTCGATTTTATCTCCTCACGCAAATCAGGCATCCCTAATGCCTTTGCTAACTGCTCAGGACTACCTGTGATTGAGAGCCAGGGGCGTAAGCTGTGTACCAGCCAGGGACTGGTGCCTATCCCACCGGTCAGATGATGGGGGATGGTGTCGAAGTCTGCTTCGATGCCTTCATCGTTAGCGTCATCAATTAGTTGAAGTGTTGACTTTATCGCAGTCTTCATCATATCGAGGTTATCGTTTGGCACGACGTCGTAGAGGACCCCCATATGGCTGACCTGCACGGGCATCTTCGCCTCACGACCGATATTCAAAGCCTCTAGGACACCGTTTATCTTGACGGGAGGGAACTCACCGGGTCTCCGTGGTTTCCTGTGTCCAGTGCGAAGGCTGTGGCTAGCGTAGATCCCACCATACTTGGCCGCGGCCTTAGCGCACGCCAGTAACTCGTCCCAGCTGGCCCATATCCCTGGATCGTAGTCCCTGCCAACGGTTACACCAACGCATCCCTCTGCCATGGCCTTCTCGGTCTCCTTGGCCATCTTTTCAATTTCGTCAGGTGTAGCGGTTCTCTGGAACTCGGGTCCCATCACAAGGCTTCTGACATCGCCGTGTCCAACCATTGGAACCATGTTTGGGCTGATTCCTGTGGTTTCTACTTTCTTGTGGAACTCGCTTAGGTCACGCCAGTCGATCTCCCAGCCGTAGACCTCCACGTGCCTCTCGTTGAAGATGTCTCTGGGCTGGAGCCAATCTTTTACATACATCTTGGGAGCGATTTCGGAGTAGATATCACCGTGAATCCAAGGAAGGCCAATATAATCTCCAAAAGGCCCCATGCTGTCACCGCACTGCCCACCAACAAATGTCGTGATCCCCTGTCTGACAAAACCCTCAGCCTTGGGGTAGTACAGGATGCTAAGGTCCCCGTGGTTGTGGACGTCGATGAATCCTGGGGACACGGCCTGTCCACTTGCATCGATCTCTTGGGCGACGTCCCCGCCTATCGGTTCCTCGGAGACCACCGCGATTCTGTTGGATTTGAGGGCGATCTCCCCCTTGTATGGGTCATCGCCGGTGCCATCGACAATTAACCCGTTCTTGATCAATATATCATACTCAGCCATGAGTTTGAATTGTATTATCACCCGTTTTACTTTTTGGAGGATAACTTGAAAAACAGAGGTAGTATTTGATGGTATGAAATATCCTCTATATATTGTCGACGTGTTCGCGGAAGCGAAGTACGAGGGAAACCAGCTGGCCGTTGTACTGGACGAGGTCGGACTGGAAACCGAGATGATGCAGAAGATCGCACGTGAGATGCACTTCAGCGAGACCACGTTCATAACAGGATACGATCTCAAGAAGAAAACATTCAAGGTAAGGATTTTCACACCGGAAAGCGAGCTGCCCTTCGCCGGGCACCCTACGTTGGGAACGGCGTACATAGCCCAGAAGGAGCTGCTTAAGGAAAAAGTCGAAAAGCTGACCCTCGAAATGAAAGCGGGCCTGATCCCCGTGCAGATTTATTACGAAGGGGGCGAGCCGGACGTGCTTTGGATGAAGCAGTTAAACCCTGTGTTTGGTGAGACGCATCCAGTTGAGGCGTTCGCAGAGATGCTTGGGCTAACACCTGAGGACTTTGACATGGAGTACCCGATTCAGGAGGTATCTACGGGAGTCTACTTCTACATGGTCCCATTGAAGACAAGGGCCGCGCTGAAAAGGGTGAAAGTCGATGTCGAGAAACTCACAGAGTACAGTAAGGGCAAGAAGGCGGGTTGGCCTTTCATGTTCTGTAGGGAGCCGGAGGACCCGTCTAACCACATCAAGGCGCGTATGATTGGCGGTTGGGAGGACCCGGCGACGGGGAGCGCTAACGGGTGCCTCACAGGATACCTTGTCAAGCATAGGTACTTCGGGGACTCCAAGATCGATGTGAGGGTCGAGCAGGGAGCGGAGATAAACCGTCCTTCAATCCTCTACCTGAAGGGGGAGGAGAAGGAAGACGAGATCAGCGTCGAGGTGGGCGGCAAGGTCGCCTACGTGGCTAAGGGAGAGCTCGTATAGGTGGATGTTAAATCCACCGAATAGTATCTAGTGGGGATTGATTTGAAGCTCAAGGATAGTTTTCCGTTAGCTGAAAAGCTAGTTTACTTTGACAACGCGGTTATGGGGTGCGTGCCTCAGAGTACTCTTGATTTGATGAAATTCTACAATGACGCTTATGTAAAACATATGAGTGGAAATGCGAAATGGGCGTTTAATGTTAAAGAGGGAGAGAACGCAAAAGGGAACGCGCTGGAATACTTCGCCCAAGTCATTGGGGCAAAGGTCAGTGAGGTTCTCAACGTACCCAATGCGTCCACCGGCATGAACATCGCCATGAGTATGATCCCCATCAAGAAGGGAGAAAACGTGGTCTCAACGGACCTTGCTTTCCCAATGGGAGCAGCCCTTGTGAGGAAGGCTGAGGAGAGGGGAGCTGAGGCTAGATGGCTGGCAAGCCATAACGGGGTTGTGGAGACAGAGGCATTCGAGAAGGCGGTAGACGACAACACAGCGGTGATTTACGTTGATCAGCCCAGTTGGTTCAATGGCTACCTGTTCGACATCAGGGCACTGGCGGATTTGGCTCATGACCACGGGGCGTATCTCGTGGTTGACGCGACCCAGAGCATGGGATCTATCGACTGGCAAATAGACAAGACGGGTGTGGACTTTGCTGCTACAAGCACGTACAAGTGGCTGCTCGGGGGAATGCCATCAAACTGCACAGGTTACCTTTACATGAAGGAAGAGCACGTTGACAGGTACGACCCTGTGTACGTTAGTGGAGGAGCTTACAGCTACGAACAGGGAGAAGTCAAGGGCCTGTACAAGGAGCACAGCTTTGAGCTGAACAAGGGTGTAAACAAGTACGCTGTCGCCAGAAGCCCAGAGTCCACTATAGTGGCGGTTGCCAACAGCATGAAGGTGCTGCTGGACCACGGGGTGAAAGAGATCGAGAGCCAGAACAAAAAACTGGTCTCCAAGCTGGTGGACGGCCTATCCGAGAGGGGATATAGCCTACAGAACCACGAGGACGTCAACAGGCACTGCTATCTCAACGTGAAGGTGCCTGAGTTAAAGACAGTTGTCGAGAAGTTGAACGCCGAGGACTACTGGTGCGCCCAGCGGGTCGGCGGCGTCAGGGTATCGCCCCACTTCTACAACACGGTGGATCAGGCCGACAGGTTCATGGACAAACTTGACGAGGTCGTCAAGTCCCTCTAATACCCCTCAATATCTTTCTTATACTCGCTGGGCAATGTCATATGTTATGGACTACGAGGGAAGGCTCAGCAGAGTACGTGAGGCCATGCGGGAGAAAGGCATAGCCCTCATGTATCTCAGAAGGGGCGCCAACCTGTTCTACTTGACGGGTATCAAGCGGAAGGGTCCCGAGCTAACTGACAGCAACAGCTACGGGGACTATATTCACGGCGCCTACATCACGCTAACGGGGGGTATAACCGTCGTCGCGCCCAGGATGGGGGCGAGTGGTTGGCAAAGGCAGGCCGAGGGTAAGCCTTGGATCACCAGGGTCCGCATATTGGACGAGAGCGAGAGGCCAAAGGAGGTCCTCAGGGAGGTCATTGGGCAGCTTAATATGCGGGGCAAGGGCGTGGCCATCGAGGAGAGGGCTTGGGCCCACACGGTTCTACTGTTCCGACAGGTGATGCCGTATAGCAAGCTCAGCAACGCCAGCGAGATCATCGAGCCGATGCGGATGATCAAGGACGGCGACGAGATCGAGGTCATGAAGAAGGCGGGGGAGATCACGGATCGGGTCTACGGGAAGGTGGTTGACGGCCTTGAGAGGGGCATGACCGAGATAGACGTTGCCAGCGCTATTGATTACGAGTTCAGGAAGCAGGGGGCGGAGTACAACAGCTTCGTGACCGGCGTCAGGTTCAGGAGCCCCAGCCACCCGTGGGCTCTGGGGGAGTCGCCTGACGAGCCCAGGGTGCTGGAGGACGGGGACACCATCAGTTTTGATTTCGGCTGCGTCTACGAGGGTTACTGCAGCGATTTCGGTAGGACCGTCTTCGTGGGAGACCCCCCTGCCAGGGTGAGGGAGATCCATGACTTGGTTATGACGGCCCAGGGCACCGCGATTGAGCAGATGAAGGCGGGGGAGCTTACCTGCGAGCAGCTTGACAGCGTCGCCAGAGGTATAATCGAGCGGGCGGGGTACGGCGATAACTTTGTCCACAGGCTGGGGCACGGGATCGGGTTGACGGTCCATGAGCCGCCGTACCTGTACATCCCGGACAGGACGCTTCTCGCGGAGGGTATGACC
>JABXKY010000208.1 GCA_013619005.1 Candidatus Bathyarchaeota archaeon
ATATGCACTCGTGGGTCACCAAACTTTGAACACGGTGTTATACATTGAGGCCGTATTGGCTGTCTGGGCAATCTTTTTTTGGGCAGAATATCCAAGGAGTTGAGATATACGCGCGCGGTACCATCTAGGATATCCCCGAGAGGGAGATAATTAAACCCATAATCCTCAGGGTGCTAGCGTGTTCAGCGATAATCATCCTGGTGACGTTGCTGGCAGGGTACATCCGATAAACCCGTCGTCGCCGAATGAGTAAGATATTTAATTGAGATGTACCATCAATGCTGTTGCATCGGGCCCGTGGCCTAGAACGGTTATGGCGTCTGACTGATAATCAGAAGGTCCTGAGTTCAAATCTCAGCGGGCCCACCAATGCATTTCTAAACAGCAAAGGAGTAGTTTAAGCAATGAAGATCAAGCACAAGCCCGCGGAGGAACTGGTCATCCTAGAGATGGTAGAATATAGCCTCCAGAAGATAGCGGAGACAGGGGCGCTGATACAGAACTCGGGACACGCCATTATACTAAACTGGGCCGATGGAATCGTGTTCCACCACAGCCCGCTCCCGTTCAACACCAAGGAGCTCCTCAAGGAAAGGAAGGAGGGACGCATCTACTGGGCCAGCGTCTTCTACGCCCCCATGCCGGAGTACAGGGAAAAGCTAAGTGTGGGGCCAAGGGACATACCGGTCGTGGAGACTCCCAACCCGTTACTGAAAACGGCCGCCTCATGGATAAAGAAGCATATGGAGAAGGCTAACTCCTAGACTTGTCCTTCCCAAGTATGATATCGATATAATTCACGTCCCTGATAACAAGGTTCTTCTCAGGCACTAATCCACGGGGCTTGAACATCATGAAAAGCAGCAAAAGCCCCCCGAGGATAATGTTCTCAAAATAATTAATGAGCCGAAGCCACTTCGTCCCAATTAGCAGCGGGCCTAAGGACTGCTTCGAGAAAGTGAGCCCCTTGAGAATAGAGACTGAAAGAAGGGTGCCAACGTACCCGCCGGGGTTGCTCCCTAGGCCGCCTATTGTTATCATGAGCCACGGCCAGAACGTGTAGTCCACCCTGCCGTACATGTTGACCTGGACGAAGCTGAAATAGAAGGCGAGGAGGACACCCGTCACAGACATAATGCCACCGCCGAACATCATCACCTCGCTCCTGAGGCGCCCGATGTCCTTCCCCGTACTGTTCAGGGTCATCTCGTTGTCCCTCATGCCCCTCATCAGCCTACCGTAGGGACTGTTCAGCATGGTGTGCATCACGTAGTAGCAGGATAACCCAACAAGAAGGATTACCATTGCGAGTATCACCATCTGCTCGCCCTTGTACCACGCGAAAAAGTTTGGTATGAATGAGCCAATAGTACCCCCAGCGATGAACTCGTTGTTGGCCGCTATGATTCTCGCAGAATCGCTGATTATGAGGGTAAGCATCATCAGCCGTGTTGCGCGGAGCTTCCCACTGAGCTTCCCGATGAAAAAACCCATAACGCTACCCAGGACAAGGGCCATCGCGATACTAAAGAGGACAAGCGAGATACTCAGGACAGGTTCATTCCTGAAATACTCTGTCATCAGGTTGACGTTGTGGGGGTTATCGTAAACCCAGTCCGGCTTTAATACTAACCCCGCCCTCTCGGTCACCCACATACAAACCCTGAGCACGACAGCACTGACAGTGTAGGCGCCTATAGCTACACTAACGTTGCTGCTCATGTTCGGTATCCCCGCGTTCCCGAACTGAAGGTTGAGAGCACCCGCTATAATTACGTAATGCCCGAAAAAGACAGCCGAGTTTATGAGCGTAATTTGTAAAGAACTGAGCATTTCAGGGCACCGAAGTACAATCAAAGGAATTTTAATAGTTAAGAAGCTTTGCAAAGTCCTCGCCAGTATTTTTAAAAGCATGTGTACAGGCATACATGAAGAATAGAGGTAACCTCAATGAGAGACCCTAAGATTGATGAGATTTTCAAGGTCGCCAAGGACGAGGACAGGAACTTCCTGTACGAGCACGAGGCCAAGGCGCTTTTCGCACTTTATGACCTGCCTGTAACACAGATACATGTAGCACCAACTGAGGACGAGGCCGTTGAGGCAGCCAACAGGATCGGCTATCCCATAGTCCTCAAGATAGTTAGCCCCCAGATACTGCACAAGTCTGACGCTGGCGGCGTAATCGTTGGTGTTGAGGACGATCAGGGAATCAGGGACGGATTCAAGAAGATCGTCAAGAACGCGAAAGCATACAATGCTGACGCCGAGATCACCGGGATTCTTGTCCAGGAGATGGCCCCCAATGGCACAGAAATCATTGTGGGAAGCACCACAGACCCCACGTTCGGTCCAACACTGATGTTCGGTCTGGGCGGTATCTTCGTCGAGATCCTCAAGGACGTTAGCTTCCGTGTAGCTCCCATCACTGAGCGGGACGCGGCGGAGATGATCGAGGAGATCAAGGCAGTCAAGATCCTTGACGGTGCACGTGGAATGCCTCCATGTCACAAGCCGACTCTCGCGGAGATTCTCCACAAGACTAGCAAGATGCTGATGGAGAACCCCGAGATCAAGGAGCTTGACATGAACCCAATTCTGGCCTACCCCGACAGCGCTCGGATCGTTGACGCCAGGATCATCATGTAATAATCCCTCTTTTTACTCTTCTATCACTACCACGAGAACACTTCAACTATCAACGTATGTTGTCTTTCTGTCCAAGATGAATCATGGAAGCTGATGACCACGTTCTCTACCCATTGTTCAAGATGGTAATCGGGATTATCTGCCTCGTCTTATCCTGTGAGTACTTGTACACTTACTGCGTCTACGGGGCGGTGTCATTCGGGATAATATACATCGGGGATACACTTGCATGGTTCCCCGCCGGCTTAATCCTCTTCACAGAGGGCCTCCAAGCGTATCTCCGAATTCGCGCTCGTCCATAATACTCAGATAGACTCCAAAGACTGATGCGAGTAGGAGGGGTAACATGGTGAACCATATTAGGAAAGCTCTGATGGC
>JABXKY010000301.1 GCA_013619005.1 Candidatus Bathyarchaeota archaeon
TTTTCTTAATATTTGTATACACTAACATCAAATTCATTCACATATGCTTTGTGCGCGAAATGGAAAAATCTTATTTTAGGTTTTTTCAACGATTTTTGGGTTAATTTACACGAATAAAACAAAACGCCTTCACATACGTTTAGTTAACATCACATAATACAGTCAAACGTTTAGCAAAAAAGGGAAAAGATATATATGCGTGATTGCGAAGGATGGGAGTTATTATGGTTTCAAGTGTCCTGACCAACGAAGGCTCCGTTGATGCGATAATGGAAAAAGTCTCACGACACGACATCAAGTACATAAGGCTCATAGTGGTCGACCCAAACGGCAGCCCAAGGGCCATGCTGATCCCCGAGTACCAAATCAGGGACTCTCTGGAGAACGGTGTGGCGTTCGACGGCAGCAGCATCCCGGGTTTCGCCGAGGTCAACCAGAGCGACCTCAACCTCCACCCAGACCCATCGACCTTCCTAGTGCCTATGTGGGAAACTCCTGGAATCGCATTGATGTTCTGCTACGTCAGTAACCCCGATGGCACTCCATTCGAGGGAGACCCTAGGGGGCACCTCAAGAGAACGGTTGATGACCTAGAGGAGAAGGGGTACGGTTTCAATACCGGCCCAGAGCTGGAGTATTTCTACGTCACGGACAATAACGGAGGGGTGGTCCCCTTCGGGAGTGGAGGCTATTTCGACCTTCCCCCCCTCGACCCAACTGAGGACGTAAAACTTGAGACATTGATGTGCCTCGAGGCGGCGGGGTTCCAGCTAGACCGGGTCCACCACGAGGCGGCCATGGGGCAACAAGAGATCAATTTCAGGTATAGTGAAGCCTTGAAGACCGCGGACAACGTCATCCTGTACAAATTAGCTGTTAAGACTATTGCAAAGAAACACAACACAACCGCCACCTTCATGCCCAAGCCTTTTTGGGGTATCAACGGAAGCGGCTGCCACATGCACCAGAGCATCGTGGACCTTGATACAGGTAGAAACATTTTCAGCAACCCGGACACCGAGTTCGGGCTAAGCGAGACGGCCATACACTTCATCGGTGGGCTGCTCAAACACGCTCCAGCCATGTCAATGATCGTCGCGCCCCTCGTGAACAGCTACAAGCGGCTGGTTCCCCACTACGAGGCACCCGTCTACGTGAGCTGGGGTTACGCCAACAGGAGCGCGCTCGTCAGGGTTCCACTTGCCCCTGGAGACAAGGACAGCGTTACAAGGGTAGAGTACCGGCACCCGGACCCATCATCAAACCCCTACCTGGTGGCAACGGCGCTGCTGAAGGCTGGCTGGGAGGGCATTGACAAGAAGATCGAGCCAAGCGATCCTTTAACCGAGAACATTTACGAACTGACCCCCGCTCAGATGAAGGAGAAGGGCGTGAAGTACATGCCAGAACACCTAGGGGATGCCGTGGATGTATTCGCGGAGGACAGGACCATGAAGGAAGCACTGGGGGCGTTCCTGTTCGATAACCTCATCGAGCTGAAGCGTGAGGAGTTCCAGAGCTACATGGACTTCACGGGCATCGAATGGGCGGCCAGCAGGCCAAAAATCACGTCCTGGGAGTACGAGCGATACCTGACCCGCTGCTAAACCTCGCAACTGAGTTCGGCTATCTTCTCAGGTAGGTCGTCAAGTTCCGAGACCATTTTATCGTACCACCTATCGAGGGCGTTCTTGATGGATATTTTGAGCATCTCCGGTGGCACAGGTTTGTACACGAACTTGTAGCCGCCAAGACCGATGAGCTCCTCGTCTCGGATGGCCAAGCCTTTCTCCACCAAGTTCTGGAGGAGTCTCTGGGCCGTTGACCTGCTCTTTCCCATGAACTCGGTTGCCTCGTGGATTGTTATGGGTCCCTTGTTCACGAGTATGCAATAAGCCCTGATCTCCGTGGTCTTTATGCCGAGGGCGCACCTCATGAGCTCCTCTGGCCCTATCTGCTGTGCATTGAGAATGCTCTGTATCTCCCTTAGACTCATAGCTATGTTCAAAGATGTTGAACATCTTTAAATACCTTTATATTTCTTCGGAGGGCAGGAAATGTGAATCATAATGAGTAAACCAGTTGAAGTTACAGACGCAGACTTCGATGAATTCGTGAAAAACAATCCAAAGGTGGTAGTGGACTGCTGGGCCGCATGGTGCGCTCCCTGCAGGATGCTCACCCCAATCATTGATGAGCTTGCCCAGGAGAAGACGGACGTCAAGTTCGCAAAACTAGACGTTGACAAGAACAGGGCCGTCCCAACCAAGTACGGCATCATGAGCATACCCACCCTCCTCTACTTCAAGGACGGTCAGTTAGTCGATAAGACCCTGGGCGCTCTCCCGAAACAGGTAATCGAGTCTAGGCTCGCAAACCTGTAATAAGAACGGTTAAACCCGTTTACTTAATTTTTTAGTGATTTTGAGCAACTCATCGGGGCTGATGGGCTTCATCAGTATCTCGTCGCTGTCCAAGGCTGTGAGGTTTTCAAGGGCCTCTATGTGACCCGTCAGCATCACCACGTTGATATCCTCATCTTTCTCCTTCAGCATCTTTGATAGACTCGACCCGGGGATGTCAGGGAGCTTGTAATCCAGGATGGCCAGATCGAACTTGAACGTGTTCATTTTAGTGAGGGCCTCGTTACCCGAGTTGGCCGTCTCGACGGCGAAGCCAGCGTCCTCAAGGAGCATCTCAAAGGTGTCCGCTAGGAACTCGTCGTCGTCCACGACCAGTACGCTGAGGGTGGATGACTGCTGGGCCTTTTCCTGTTCCTCGTACTCTCTGAACGCATTTCTGAACTCGGGGTATACTTCTATCGACCTTGTGATGGCTTCCATCCTGCCCACAAGCATATCCATTCTTTTTTCATGCTCATTTAGAACATTAATTAACATATCAAATACGTCTAATTTTTCTGTCACACTCATGGTTGGGCTTCCGGAGTATCGTTGTTGTAACTGTATACACATTTAATATTTTAACTTTGAGGTAATGTTTAGACGTTGT
>JABXKY010000269.1 GCA_013619005.1 Candidatus Bathyarchaeota archaeon
GGGAGAGGGACACCATGAGGTTCCTGAGAGTGGATAGGAACAACTACGCTTCCATTATCGATGACAGGGCCGACTTTAAGGGAATGCTTCAGAAGGCCAAGGACTGGATCACGTGGGGTGAGCCCGACGTTGAGACCGTCAAGGAGATGCTTGAAAAGCGTGGAAGGCTGCCCGGTGACGCGAGACTCACCGAGGAGCACGTCAAGGAGTTCGGGTTCGAGAGCTTTGAGGACCTAGCCACCAAGCTGGTCAACTGCGAGGTGGGCCTCCACCAGATCGAGGGCCTAAAGCCTTTCTTCAGGATGCACCCACCCAAGAAGGGGTTCAAGAAATCCGTAAAGCGCCCGTACAGGAGTAAGGGCGAGCTGGGTTACAGGGGCGAGGCCATCAACGAGCTAGCTAGGAGGATGTGCTAAACATGCCACATAAACTACGTAAAGTTCGAAAGCAGCGCGGTTCACGTTACATGGGCTGGGGCCAGGTAGGTCAGCACAGAAAGTCCGGTGGACGTGGCGGCAAGGGTGGAGCGGGCGGAAGGAAGCACTTCTGGATCCGTACCGTAAAGTACGAGAAGGATCGCTACCTCAAGAAAGGGTTCCTGCCACCATCAGCCAAGAAACCCAAGATCGCGACCATCAACGTCGGTGAGCTTATGGATCTGGCAGTGGCTGTGCTGACTGATTACGGCATCAAGGGTGGTAACGAGCTGGACCTGACCTCAATGGGTATCGGTAAGGTACTCGGAAGGGGAAGCATCAAGGTCCCTCTGAACATCAAGGTTGCTGAAATCACAGCATCCGCGCAGGAAAAGATTGAAGAAGCCGGCGGCAGCATCATAGAGCCATAGAGGGTTTATAATGCGCTTCCTTGATCTCTTCAAACCAATAGCACCTTTTATCCCTGAGGTGGCTCCACCTCAGAAGAAAGTACCATTCAATACAAGGATTCTATGGACGATTGGCGCGCTGATCATCTACCTGATCATGAGCGAGGTGCCGCTTTACGGTATCCCTCAAGGTACGGGTAACGATCCTTTTGCGGCCATGAGGATCATCTTCGCGTCCAGCCGTGGAAAACTAATGGAGCTGGGTATAGGACCTATAGTTACAGCTGGGCTTATCATCCAGCTTCTTTCAGGTTCCGAGCTTATCTCATTCGACAGGTCAAGCGCAGAAGATAGGGGGCTGTTCACTACTGCACAGAAGGTGTTCAGCTTCGTGATGGTAATCCTGCAGGCTTCACTGTACATCCTGGGAGGCACTTACGGGGACATCAGCTCGTATCAGTCAATACTAATCTTCGTGCAGCTTCTAGCTGCAGGCTTTGTTCTGATGATGATGGACGAACTTATCCAGAAGGGATGGGGCATTGGAAGCGGAATCAGCCTCTTCATAGTTGCTGGGATCACCCAGAACATCTGGTGGATGAGCTTCAGCCACATCACCATGAACGATGGCAGGGCATTCGGAGCGGTCATCGCCATGATACAGGGAATCTTCCAAGGTATTCCAGCTCTTGACTGGGTCTACCGTACCGGGTACCCCGATATGCTCGGGTTCGTTATGACGCTCGTGGTGTTTGCGTTCGTAGTCTACGTCGAGGGGATGCGCGTCGAGATACCCATCACCCATGGTAGCTACAGGGGTTACAGGAGCAAGATGCCGATCAAGCTTCTTTACGTCAGCAACATCCCGGTTATCCTGTCATACGCAATGTTCGCCAACTTCCAGATGGTTGGACAGTTCGTGTGGACAAGGTGGAACCAGGATAACAGCAGCTTCTTCCTGAACATGTTCGGAATGTACAACCAAACGGCGAACGGGCTTACTCCCATCGGCGGCTTGAGTTACTATGTTACAAGCCCAGGGAGTCTAGGTGGAGTTGCAGCTGACCCGTTGAAGGCTATACTCTACCTGCTAATCGTTATTGGGTTCTGTCTTATTTTCAGCCTAACCTGGCTTGAGATCGGTGGGCTAGGAGCCGACCAGATGGCTGATCAGCTACTGCAATCTGGAATGCAGATCGCAGGATTCAGGCGTAGCAGGAAGCCTTTGGAGAAACTTTTGAACAGGTATATCCCGACCATCACCGTAATAGGTGGCATGATTATCGGAGCCCTCGCTGCGTTTAGCGAGTTCTTCGGGGTCTTCGGTTCGGGAATGGGAGCACTGCTAGCCGTTAGCATACTGTACCAGTACTATCAGACGATGGTGCAGGAACAGGTTGAGGATCTTTATCCGTTCCTCAGAGGCGCTTTCGGCTAAGACAACACTTTTCTCCTATAACCTATTTTATCCATTTCATGACCACCAAACTATACGATAAAGATCATTACTTGGTCGAGTTTGATGCCAGGGTATCCGCGATTGATAGGTTGAACGTTGTTCTTGACCAAACCGCTTTCTATGCCCAGTCAGGTGGTCAGGCAGGGGACAGGGGTACAATCAACGGCGAGGAGGTCGTTGATACCCGAATAATAGAAGGGGTACATGTTCACGTCATGAGTGAGGAGCCAAGGTTTTCCGTCGGAGATGATGTCCACGGGGTAATCGACTGGGATCGCAGGTACCGTATAATGAAGATTCACAGCGCCAGCCACATCATGGAGCACTTCTTCTACAAGAACTTTGGAGCACTTGAGCGCCTCGGATCAAACGTCGATGACAAGAAGGACAGGTCAGACTACAAGGCAGATGAACGTCTTGACCCTGAGAAGCTCAAGAAGACTGAGAATGAGATCAACGCCTTCCTCGCTGAGGGTCATGCGATCACAATCCAGGTTGATGAAGACGGTACGAGGACTTGGACGTGTGGCACAATAAAGGATCACTGCGGCGGAACCCACGTTAGGAACACCTCCGAGATCGGGTTGATAAATCTCAAAAGGAAGAATCCTGGTCGAGGAAAGGAACGGGTAGAGACCAGCCTCGTAGGGTAACCTTTTATTCAGAGGGAATCCCATATCGGAATCATGTTCCAGCCACCACGCGGTACACGGGACTATC
>JABXKY010000150.1 GCA_013619005.1 Candidatus Bathyarchaeota archaeon
GTTTTGGAGAGAGACGGCGGCCTTCCGGTGAGCTTCTACATAGTATCCCTTTCCGCTTTCCTGTTTGGGCTCTCCCGTCACACCACTAAACCAATATTCACACTCTACATCCTAGATATGGGGGCATCCCTTGTCCAAGTGGGGCTCATCCTTTCGGTGCAGTCGATCCTGATGATGGTAATGAGGATCCCCCTCATGATGATCTCCAACAAGGTGGGCCACAACAGGATGTTCATATTCTCATTCTTCGTCCAGGCCACAGCCTCCATACTATACGCGATCGCCCCGAACTCCTCCTGGCTCTACATCATTCCCTTCTACCAGATCCTTGCCTCGGGATCCTTCAACCAGCTCGCGATGTCAACTGTGTCGAACATGGCCCCAGCGACAAGGCAAGGGGACGCCCTCGGCCGCTACATGACATTCATGAGCCTGGGAATGTTCGTGGGCCCCGTCATCACGGGGAGCCTCATCAACCACATCAGCTACCGCCAGCTCTTCATGGTCACCGCCATCTTCCCGGCGATCGGCCTCGGACTCTTCCTCAAGTTCAAGCCAAAGGAGATACATGCGCTCCCCAAGGAGGAAGAATCACCCCAAAAAGGGCTCGGGACCATAGCCGTCCTCAAGGTGATACTCAGGGACAGGAACGTCCTGATACTCACGTTCATCAGGGCCGCCTACTCGATGTCCAACACTGTGTTCACGAGCCTCTTCGCCGTCTTCGCAGTCCAAGACCTCGGGTTCACCCCGGCACTTGCCGCCCTGCTCTTCTCGGTGGTGGGTTTCTCCAACGCATTCATCAAGTTCCCTGCGGGCAGGGTGGCCGACACCCTGGGGCCCAGAAAGGTCCTCTTCACCACGTTCTCAACCCTGATCCTCGTCTACCTCTCCATCTCCTACGTGAGAGGCATCGCCCCCATCATCGTCCTATTGGTTCTGTTCGGGGCGTGCTGGGGGACAAGGGCGGTGACCGAGTGGTCCACCCTCACCAACACTGTCACACAGGAGACCAAGACCATGGCGATATCCTACCTCGGAAGTATATGGGGAGTGGGAGCAACCATGGGGAGCCTCATGGTAGGAATCGTGGGAGAAACTTACCCGTTCTCGACGATCTTCCTAATCTTGGCCCTGATTAACCTCCCAACACTGCCGGCGATCTACGCCATGAGAAAATCCATAAAGGACTAGGGCACCCCGAAGACGGCGCGCGCGCAACTCCTGCCTGGAAAGCTTGAACAGTTAATCTTCCTAGGAGATCATCTTCATCGCCGCCAGTGTAGCCTGCATCTTGATCCAAAAGTTGAATGTCAACCTTATTCTTGAAAGATATAGGTTCCAATAGACTCAAGTCTTCTACATCATCGACATTCATCCGTCCTCCGCGCGCGCGTGTGTTGCTCTCCAGTGTTGCGCGCGCACGGGCGACATGAATATGAGGACCAAACTTTTTTCTTAACTTCTTCGTATAGTATTCGATGTGTAAGTGAATGAAAATCGGTATACACCTCAACCAAGATGGGATGTCGTATCGAGAACTCCGAAAGGTGGCACTGGAAGCCGAGAATTTTGGGCTGGATTCCTACTGGGTCCTGGATCACCTCCACGCTTCTCCCAGACCCGATGAGAGGCAGATGTTGGAGTGCTGGACACTTCTCTCGGCCCTCGCTGTTGAGACCACCAAGATAAGGCTCGGAGCCCTGGTGTTAAACATAAACAACAGGAACCCGTCTCTGACCGCTAAGATGGCGACTACCCTCGACCAGATCAGCGACGGTCGACTGGAATTCGGCGTGGGAGCGGGGGGAACGAACAGAGCCCAACACCAGAAGAACCTGGGATACGAGTACGAGTTCGATGCCTACGACATACCCTTCCCTACAAGGCCGAGTGTGCGTATCGAGAAGCTGGACGAGGGATTGGAGGTCATGAAGAGGATGTGGACTCAGGAGGCGGCAACCTACGAGGGGAGGCATTACTCCATTAAGGATGCTATCTGCCTTCCGAAGCCCGTGCAGAGGCCACATCCTCCAATTTGGATAGGTGGAAAGGGGGGGTCCAAGATCATTAGGGTGATCGCCAAGCACGCGGATGGCTGGAATATTTCGGGAATATCATCTGTCGAGGAGTATAGGGAGAAGCGTGAGATCTTGGAGAAAGCCTGTATGGATGTAGGTAGAGAAGTGGATGACGTCATGACCTCCGTGGCATTCAGGGGCTCAGTTGCGGAGTGCAGAGGGAAACTTGAGGATTTCGAGGATGAGGGGTTGGATCTAGCAATTCTTAGGCCTCCTCGAGGTGAAGAAACCGAATATCTAAGCCAATTAGGACCGACCGGTTTTTAGTGTATGACTTTATTGTGTACGCGCGCGCAGATTGCGAGAGGAGTTTCACCTCTGTGACTACGAGGCATTGATCATGGACATTAAAGCTGTTGGATTCGACCTCTTCGGAACGCTGGTCGAGGCCAAGGCAGACGTGAATGATTGTATATCGTCCATGTGTCTTCATCTTGAAGGCTGCGGTTTCAGCTTCGACGAGGAGGATTTCCTCGAGTCCTATAGAGCCACTGTCCGCGGGTACAGAGAGATGCGGAACGAGGGCCTCAGGGAGGTGAACAACTGTGTATGGCTCTGCGACACCCTGAAGAGGATGGGCTACGACGCCGAGGTCACAGATCCAGCGATCGTCTCCACCGTTGAGCGATACTTCGACGTGTGGGAGATATCCGTGTATCCCGAGGTGCCTGAAGCCCTGGAAAGGATAAGCATGGTTTACGGGACGAGTCTGGTTTCCAACTTCACTGATAGCGGCTACCTACATAGAACCCTAAGGAAGTTTGGCCTTGAGAGTTACTTTGATTCCATTGTGGTTTCGGATGCGGTAGGATGGAGGAAGCCACATCCAAGGATATTCAAGAATTTCTTGGATTCCCTGCATATTGAACCGGAGGAGGCAGTCTACATTGGTGACGATCTTGATGCGGATATAAGGGG
>JABXKY010000003.1 GCA_013619005.1 Candidatus Bathyarchaeota archaeon
TTATAGGGGTGGGGCCGGTGAAGTCCTTCGCAGGTTCAATCGGCCCCTGGGTAACCCAATTGATCCCTGAGTCACCCAGTATTGTCACATTATGCGTCAAGATAAACGTTCTTCATCTGGGTGATGCTTGGTGTTTTCTAAAAAATGACGTATATTTCCTGTTTTATCAGAAATAGCCCGAGTTCGTGTTATTGGTGACGATGTTTGAGTACATGTTGAGGGAGGGCATCTCTAACGAGTTCTGTATGAAATTGGCGTGGTCATTGGATTCCGCCAGCTTCTCCATGACGTCGGGGTCAAATGGCTTCATGAACACGCCGAAGACGTCAAACTCGAGTTTCTTGGCGACCTCTATTACCTCGTTGTAGCCTGAGACGAATATGATCTTGATTTCCTGGTCGATTTGGATTAGGCGTCTTGTCAGCTGGTCTCCCCTGAGCTTTGGCATCATATAGTCCAGTATGGCCAGGTGAATTTTCATCTTTTTCGCTATCTCCTATGCCTTGTCCACATCGTTGGTGGTAATACCGCGGTGTTTTCTTTTTCCAGCAGCAGCCGGTAGGCGAATAACAGGTCCTCGTCGTCGTCCACTACCAGTATTCCATTTCTCAGTATGCTCGCCTCATCCGTGGGTGTGATATGCGTCAAAAAAATATTATAAAGTAGATAGGGCTGTGATCCATTTCCTTACTTGTGAATTATTGAATGCATGTGGTTCAGTCAGGTATCGCGGCTACGGCCGTTATCTCTATCTGGCCGCCGTTGAGTCCCGCCTCGACGCATGTTCTTGTCGGTGGGTTGTCTGGGAAGTACTCCCGCCATAGGGGGTTCAGGTACTTGGGTCTGTCGTTGATGTCCTCCAGGTAGACCGTTGCCTTCACGACATCCTCCAGTGATAGGCCGTTCTCCTCTAGGACTCCTTTGATTCTCTCGAATGTGTCCCTGAACTTGGACTCCTTGGTGTCGCCTCTTCCGATTATCCCGCTGAGGTAGAGGACTCTGCCTGCTCTTCGTACCCTTGAAAGTAATGGTTTTGACATCTTCAGATCGTATCTCTCCTCTGTGGGTAGTGTATTTAAAATATCGGGGAGACAGGCTGTTGGCGCGCGCGCACTTGATGTCTTCGCCGAGGAAAACTTGTTCAAGCCTCTTGGAGTCACCGAGGTGGAGTGGTCTTTTATTCAACCGGATATAGTCCAGGCGTCCGGCAGTCATTATATACGCCCAAGAGACGTGGCCAAGTTTGGGTATCTATTCATCAATGATGGAAAGTGGGGTGGGGAGCAGATAATACCTCAAGGATGGATGGATGAAACTGTACGGGAGTACATTTCTTATTCAATAGATGGTTGGTCAGAGCACTATGGTGACAGGTATGGGTACCAGTGGTGGCTCAAGACTTACGAGTATAATTCACAGAGCTACGAGGTTATATTGAGGTCAGGGTGGGGCTGCCAAAAAATAGTGTTATTCCCTGAACATGATACGATGGTTATCTTGAATGGCGGTTATTACACGGATAGAGAGTCCGTGAATGAGATAGTCACGGAGTTTATTTTACCTGCACTAGCTCAAGCCTCCTAATTTGAAACAATGTTAAATCGTAGAGGCGATTGAAAAAAGGGAATAATGCATTCCCTACGGAAGGGGGGTTCTTAGGGTCGTATGTTTTCCTCGATGTTCCATTCACGCTTGTACGGGTCCTTTACGTGGACGGTCATTTTCCCGATTTTATCTATCTCGATGACCACTGTTTCACCGTCCTGCATGGGCCCTAACCCGTGGTGGTTTGTCCCGCAGGCCATGATATCGCCGGGGCTGAGGGTGCAGATGTCCGAGAGGAAGCTGATCTTGGCGCCCAGGTCGTGGCTCATATCGTCGGTGCTGTAGTCCTGCCTCAGGACGCCGTCCACCCATAGCTTGATGGATAAGCTGTATGGGTCCGGTATCTCGTCCTTGGTGACCAGAACTGGGCCCAGCGGCCCAAAGGTGTCGAAGGATTTCTGCGGCCAGAACCCGCCTGCGTCAGGCACCTGCCTGCCTGATACATCGATGAGCATCGTGTACCCGAATATGCTGTCAGGTGCTTCTTCTCTGGTCACTTTCTCGGTTTTCTTGCCGATGATGACGGCGAGCTCTGCCTCGTGCTCAAATATCCTGGCCTCTGCCTTGGGCAGGACCACCGTGTCGCCTGGTCCGATTATTGATGTCCAGCCCTTGAGGAAGAAGTTCAGCGGCCGCTTTCTCCCCTCCCCCTCGCCGTATCCCCCTATACCGCATAAGAACAGCCCCGGTTTCGGCACTGGCTGCCTGAGGCGCACATCCTTGAGAGGAATCCCTTTCTTCTCTTTGAGGGCTTTCTCGAGTTTTGGCTTGAGTTTTTCGTACTCCTTTATGAATTTCTCGACGACCATCTGGGGTGTCTGGTATGGCTTGACCTCCAGCTCGTCGCTTATGTCCACTACCGCGTCATCCTTGACTAGTCCTGGCTTGAAGTCATCGTAAAAGACGTATCTCATAGTAAATCACGGATTAATACAGTGCAAAAGTGGATAAAATTATGGGTTGACAACGGGGTTGTCCGGCGTCCCCCCGTTAATGGTCTTGAGGACCCCCTCGGCAACCTGGACGGCCATCCGTATCATACCCTCCACGTTTGAGGCTGATAGGTGGGGCGTGAGGATGACGTTGTCCATGGCGCACAGCGGGCTGTCGGTGCTCAGGGGCTCGTCCTCGAAGACGTCCAGGGCGGCCCCCTTGACCCTGCCGCTCCTCAGAGCCTCTATCATGGCCTCCTCGTCTATCACCTTGCCCCTGGCCGTGTTGACGATGTAGGCGCCGTCCCTCATGGACTGGATTCTCCTGGCGTCTATGATCTTCCTGGTCTCGGGGGTCACCGGAATGTGGAGGCTGATGAGCTCGCTCTCCCGGACCAGGTCGTCCAGCTCCATCCACTTGAATCCAAGCTCCTCCTCAAGACCGGGCTTCCTGGTCCTGCTCCAGTAGGATATCTTTGCCCCGAAAGCCTGCATCCGGACGGCGGTAGCCTTCCCTATCCTGCCCATTCCGATGATGCCCACCTTCATACCCGCAAGTTCGACGCCGATGAGGTCGCCGTACTTGCGCTTCCACTCACCCGCCCGCACCGCCTTGTCCGCGCTCACCACGTTCCTTAGAAGGGCAAGGGTCATGGCCAAGGCCATCTCGGCCACTGAGACAGTTACGGCGTCAGGCGTGTTGCACACCCCCTTGCCCAGCTCCCTGGCCGCCACCAGGTCCACGTGGTCGCACCCGATGCCGTGGACCCCCACGGATTTGAGCCTGGGGCTTGACTCCATCATCTCCCTTGTTATCTTGATGCTACCACGGGTGATCAACCCATCCGCGCCGGCTATGAGACCCGCCAGGGTCTCCTCGGTGCTCCCCGGTGGTAGCTCTATGACGTTGACCCCCCTCTCCTTGAGGTACACGACGCCGGCCTGGTTGATGACCTCGGTTACAATGACGGTGATATCGGACATACGGGAAAATAGGTGCGTGAAAAGGTTAAGGTTTGAGGTGGGGGTTCGGCCTCCGCCTGCCCCTCCTCTTCCCCTTCTGGTGGGGCGCCTTGGCCCTCCGCATGGTCTTGGAGAGCTGATCCGTGAGGCCGTCAAATGTCTCCATGAGGCCCCAGTCCTCGTTCTCCACGTTGTAGCTGTCCGTTGGACCCATGGCCCGTGCCGTGATACTGTACCTCACCCTCTCGCCGCTGGTCCTCTGCCTCTTGATGCGGACGCTCACCTCGGTGATGGCGTGCATCTTGACGCTCCTCTCCACCACCCGCCTGATCTTGTCCTCAACGATGGCCCTCTCAAAAAAGTTCTCGTCCTCGATGCCAACGATGTAGACGGGCAGCTCCTCCGTGGGGAGGAGCACATGGATGAGCCTAAGCAGCTCCATCTCGGTGATGATGCCGTGGACTCTGCTCTCCTCGTCAACCACGAGGCACGCCTTCTCCCCGGTTGAGATCATCCCCTTGATGACATCCATCGCCGATGATGTTGTGGGGACCGTCAAAGGCCGTGTGTTCATCACTGCGCCCGCCTTACCTGGGAACCTGGTCACCTTCTGGCCCGACCTGTCCCCCCTGGTGGTCTTGCTGGCCGTCGTGACGAAGGTGTGGACGATCTCCTCGGCCGTCACCATCCCCACGAGTATCCCATCATCGGTCACCGGGATGAAGCTATAGTTCTTGTCCATCATGGTGCGCCTGATCTGCGCGATGGGTGAATCTGCCTCCATTGTGAGAACCGGGCTAGTCATGATGGACTTGGCGGATGTCTCCTTGAGGTCCCCAACGTCCATGAGGGCGTCAAGGATATCCTGCTGGCTAACCAACCGCACCTCACTGCCGTCCACGAGGGGAACCGCCGACACCCCGTTCCCTAGGATCAAGTCAGTTGTTTCAAGCACCGATGTCGACGGCGTGACGTAGCCGACCTGATTCCAGATACTCTCCACCTTGGTTCGCTCAGGCTGATCGACCCCCAGCAGGTCCCTTACAGCCACGATCCCGTACCTATCACCCTCAGCCGCCACGGCCTCTGTGCGCTTCGTGTCCTTGAGGACCCCCAGCACCTTGCTGACTGTGTCCCCAGGGGCGAATACGCTCGCAGAGCCCGCTGGCAGTGAGGAAATTTCAGTTAGAGCTAGTTCTTCCAGTGTTTTGGTCAAACGTAGAAACCCATTCTACCGTAGGTTAAAGCCTGTTATATAGATTGCATATCCCGGGTAGCTAACCTTAAATCAGGCTGGGGGAGGGTATCCAGAACCCCATGTGCACATTCATAATGCTATACAAGCTCCTAGAGGATTACCCCGTCATCGCCCTCCACAACAGGTACCTTGGCCTAGACACAATGGAGGAGCCGCCGAGGAGCTGGGGTGGCGGGGTCTACGCGCCCTACGACGTGGAGTCAAAAGGCACATGGATGGGCATCAACAGGGACGGCCTCCTCATGGGGATCACAAACCAGGAGACCCAGATCATCGACAAGCCCGGCAGGAGCCGGGGATTACTTGCCGTCGATGTGCTCAGGGAGTGTGCCTCATCCAGTGAGGCGAGGGGCTACCTGACCGATGAGTCCATCAGGGATCTGTACAGGACAGGGAACTTTGTCGTCGCCGATGCCGACGACGCGTATCACGTGCTCTGGGACGCCATCACCGTCACGAGGGAGATCAAACCCGGACCATATGCTCTAGGCGTCATAACGAGGTACCCTGGGCTTGAGGTCACGGAGCGGGCAAGGGAGGTGTGGCACAGCAGCGAGAGCAGGCGGTTAAGGGCCTACAGGCTGCTGTCACAGTTCAAGCCCTCGGGTATCGATAACGCGATATCAACGCTGATGGATGTATCAGGGGATCACGAGTACGGCAAGACCACCGGGTCCATCTGCTGGCACAGCGACAAGTTCAGGCAGACCAGTAGCACCATAATGGCACCCGGCGCCCGTCCCAGGGCCCTCTACTGCGCTGGGAACCACTGCGAGAACGATTATGTCATCCAGAGTGTCTCGTTCTAGGGTGATTTTTTATCCTCGACCGTTGAAATACTGGTATCATGCGATCCAAGATGATAATGTCCCCCCAGCTCTCGGGCTCGGTGCGGTCCTACATCCTAGACGAGAGCCTGGACGTTGGCGAGGACCTGGGCGTCCACAGGTACCCCGAGGAGCGGCTCTACTACTTCACCGACGGCAGGGGCATCATGAGCATCTACGAGGAGTTCCCCAGGGGCGATGCCTATGAGATCAGGCAGGACACCGCCGTCTTCCTCACCCCCATGCTTGAGCACCAGATAATGAACGTGGGAAACTCACCGCTGCGATACGTGGTGCTGATGACCACGGGAGGGCTGGCCCCAGACGGCGACCTATCATGGTCGGTCATCACCCAGAGGGGTGTCGTGGTAGAGAAGCCCCAGATAGGGGCAGGTCAGGCCACCACCAGGGTTTTCGATGAGCACTCAAACCCCAGCAAGGACGAGGGGCTCCACCTCAGGATCAGGGACATCATGCTGAGGCGGCCCCAAAAGTTCAGCAACGCCGAGGTGGTCACCATCCAGCCGGGGAGAGGAACCAGGCCCCACACTCACCACGACTCCGAGGAGAACTACTACATACTGGTGGGCGAGGGCATATTCCACTGGGACGACAGGGACATCCCGTGCAAGGCAGGTGACTGTGTCAGCTACCCGGTTGGGGTGAAGCGGTACGTCGAGAACACCGGGTCATACCCGTTATCATACCTGTGCTTCTCTGCCTACACCGACTGAGCCTTCCTCAGTCTGGTCAACCTTTTTCTTATCCATTTGAGGTCAATCTCGGTCCCTTTTAGGACACCGTTGGGGAAAAAGAACAGGGCGATGACCAGGAACACGATGGGGTAGACCCCCGCCCACACCAGGACATCCAACCCAAATAACCAGAAAAGGAGGGTGCTCAGTATCTTCTGGGATACCCCGACGAACACGCCCCCGATTATGGCGCCCGTGATGCTGTCTAGGCCCCCAAGAATAGACCCCGTCATAACGCTTACCAACAGGGCGTCCGACCCCGTCGGGGTCATGCCCTGATGAATCACAACGATGGACCCCGCGAGGGAAGCCAGACCCCCCGATATGAACCACGAGACACAGTGGACCCTGAACGAGTTTATGCCCACCACCTCGGCGAGGCCCTCGTCCTCGGCGGTAGCCCTCAGGGAGATACCCGTCGTCGTCCTTGTCAGGAAGATGTACATGTAGACCGAGATCAGGATACAGGTGCCCATCCCCACGTAGACTATCCCCGGCCTCCCGTTGAGCCAGAAATCAAGGTAGCTTAGATTGTAGGACTGTGTGGGCGCATTACCCATGGCTGACCAGTAGCTGAAGACCCAGCTCAGGCCTCCCAGCACTGTGGCTATGGCGAGGCTGCTGAATGTAAGGGTCACGTCCTGGTACCCTCCGTGCCTCTTGATTGGCCTGACAATGGCCACGAAGATGAAGACCCCAAAGAGGCCGCCCACCAGTATGGAGAACGGCCATGTGTCATACGGGTTGAACCTGTGGAACCTTGTGAGGTAGAAAGTCGTAACCGCTCCGATTATCGCGTAGCTTGTGTGGGCCAAGTTTGGGAAACCCTCCATCATGTACGTGAACGTGAACCCGATGCACAGCACGGCCATGATGCTGATGTTGATCATGTCATCGTTGTTCAACCCGAAGGCGATGGACGCGAGGTAGAGGAATACAAGCCCCGCGGACCAGATCACGCCCTTCTCCATCCTCTCGTACTCCATCATCTCACCTCATATGTACTGTAAGATCGAGTTCGGCCTCGATCTCTTGATCCTCTCGTATCTCTCACACAGCCACCAGAGCACAGTCAACCCGGCGAACCACATGACAAACGTCGGGAACATGGGCAGCACCGGCGTCTTCACCTGCCCGGGCAGTTTCAGCTTGTAGAGCCACAGGTGTGCCAGGTAGAAGAACAGCGGGCTCCTGCCGTAGGTCAGCAATACACCCGACACTCCATCCTTGAACCCAGGTTGCTCCTGCAGTCTCATCCCTATGTACATCATGATGCACATGCCCCCCAGGGTCCAGAGCAGGAACGCTACACTCGGCGGGTACTTGCTAACGGACATCCAGTCCATGATGGCCTCGGATGTCGTTTGCGGAAAAATCCAGACACGTCCCGTTGAGTCTACAATCTGGGTCCCCTCCCTCAACAGCAGGTTACCGAATCCGTTGTTCCATCGAACCAAGAAGAAGGCCACAGTTGAAGCCAACCCAGTGTAGAGCAGCGGCCTCTTCAGCCCCCTCACCTCCTCTTGACTCAAGCCATTCAGGAAAGTACCAAAGACCCAGCCAAGCCCCATGACCCCGATCCACGGTATAATAGAGTACCGACCAGTGTAAGGAGGCCTCAAACTGTTTGCCTCATGGATAATGACCCTGAGGTACCAGCCCCAGTCCGGTTCTGCAGGGATGAAGCTCAGGTCAAGGTACTGGTGGAATAGCACAGTGACAAGGCTCACCCCCAGGATCACCGTCCTGGGCAGGAGCCTGGCAACGCTGAATATGATTAGGCATACCCCGATGCATGCAATAACCCCGAAATAGTACTGACTGGGACTCCCGAAGGCCGGAGTGACACTGAAGTACATTAAAAATAGTAAAATGATCCCTCTTGTCACCAGCCTCCTGGTGATGCTGAGCTGCGACTCGCCCCTCGCCGCCCTCCTCAACGTCGAGATGGCCAGAACGGTGCCAGCCAGGAACACGAATGTCGGGGCGCAGTAGTGGCTCACGTACCTCGACAGGAACCATTTCAGGCTGATGAATGCAGGCCTGTTCCCGAGTATCCCTTCACCAATGCGGCTATGGAACCTGTTCCAGAACCCCGAGACGTGGTCCCAAGCCATGATGGCCATTACCAACCCCCTCGCGAAGTCTATGAACTGGAGCCTACCTGATGGTTTCGATACCATGCGTCATCCCTGATGTCCTATCAAACTGACGGATGAGTTGTTAATATCTTCGACCGCGCCCGCGCGCGGCTTGACGGGTGTTACAAACTTGGACCCTTACATCTACTCGAAGGAGGAGCTGAGGGAAATATGCCAGGAGAGGAGAGAACGAGTCAAGAAGTTCAGGGCAGCCAAGGAGGCCATTCGTCCTAGGTCAGCAGAAACCTAAACAAACTCAAGTAAGCACTATAGACAGTTTCACCTATCTGTTCTAGCCAAACTACCTTTGGGAGTTATATTCAGGAAAATGAAGGTGAAAACTAATGCCGTATATATCG
>JABXKY010000285.1 GCA_013619005.1 Candidatus Bathyarchaeota archaeon
GACCTGGTTTGTCCTCTTGTTCCTGTCGTAGGCGATGACCACGCCGGGCTTCACCGTGACTATGTTGGAGGCGCCCCTGCTCTGCTCCAGCATAGTATCAAGCATATGCCCCACGTCCCACGGGTCCTCAGGAGCCCCATTCACGTAGATAATGCCGTCCTCGTCCAGCTTTTCCTCCCTGACGAGAAAGTCCAGCAGGCTCAGCTCGTTGCTCAGCAGCTTGGGCGCCCCATTGTCGTTGATGTAGACGCCCGTTCTCCCGAGGGCCTTGAAGTGCTCCGGACGCACAAGGGGACCGATGGGTCTGCCGTGTTCAACGCTCTGCCTCACGATGGCCTCAAGGGTCTTGAGAAGCAACTTCTTTGGTGGATAGTTCTTGAGGAGCTCTGTATCGTAGATGTAGGGCATCACCAGCGCCTTGTCCTTGTCGGGATAGTTGATGGTCACGTCAAGGTGCATGTAGTCGACGGCGGGGAAATCGGCCAAGTTCACGGCGCAGATATACTTTAGCTCCCCGTCCTTGTCGGCCTCGAAAAGCCTCTTCGCTGTCTCAACGACGCCCGTGACGGTACTCCTCTGACCGACCCCGATGGCGATGGTCTCCTCATCCACGATGTGGGTGTCGCCGCCCTCAACGCAGGGAGGCTCGCTGAAGACTCCTAGGGTCTCGTTGGCATCGAACACGATCTCGGTCTTCTCGCGTAGCACCGGGTCGTACTCGTAGCAGAGCTTGACTACCCTGGGCTCGTAGAGCCTGCTATATCGCCTCATGTTGCAGATGACGGTTCCAACCTGTGTGGTGAAGCTGGTGTCCCTGGTGTATGTCCAGCTGGTCCGCCTGTGATCGGGCAATACAACCTCCTCGGTCACCGGATCGTAGAACGGCCTTGAGGGGAACCCCCACATCAATGTGTCTACCGTGAGGTCCTCGGGATCAGGCTGTGCTGGCATCCCCATCCAGACATCGTCCACCATCTGGCCTAGCTCGGCAACCGTGGCGTCCTCGATGATCTTTCCAAGCATCTCCTTGACCTCGAAGACCTTGACACCCTCGCCCTTGAGTATCTTGGGCAACTGGAGCCATTGCTCGTGGCCCGGGTCCATCTGTGCGTGGGGATCCCTTGGTACGTTATGGGTGTTGGACTCGACGCCGGCGAAGGGCATCCGCTTTGTCCATAGCTGCTCGGTGCTATCCTGTATCAAAACCGCGTTGAGTCTGCCTGACTCGGATTTGACTGTCCACATAGTATCTTCTTGGCGGCGGCGGTTTTAGGATTTGCGGGGACCGTTAATAGGGATTAGTTATAGTTACCCTTGATGAATGAAACTAACTTGCTTCGTTTCCGTAACTATGCAGAGTTGATAATACATAAGTTTAGTCCATCAATACAAGCATTGTTGTGTTCGTTTGTGACAAAACCCGTTTTAACGTCTCTCAGCTAAAAACAGACAAGTAAAAGAATAAAACTACCACAACGGAGTAAGGGGCAGATTGAAACGTTATCTGCGACTCGTTGCCCTATTGGTAGTGCTGACCCTGAGCGTAGGTATGCTCTCGTCGGCGATCTACATACTGGGAGACATAACTAGATTAGATCTAGATGAAAGTAGTTCTGTTTCATCCAAAGGGCTCTCCGAGGCTCAGAGTTTAAGTGGAGGTGAGCAGCAGGCAGAGGTCGGTTTCGAGCAGCAGAAACCAAAAGGCCCAGTGCTTATGATAAAGTTCTCTACGAGAAACAAGTATCTGCGGAGATACGCGGCGTATAATTACAGCTATGGTTTCTGGAACAAGCCAGTCGACATCGAGTCCATTAACTATCACGGGCAATTGATTCCGCTGAACCCATCCTGGCCAAGAACTTATGCTCAGGTCCAGTTCCAAGTGAACCCTCTGGCAAACCTCACTGGGCACATACTTACTGCACAGAATACAGATAACATACGATTCAACGATACGATCCAATATTACGAGGAGATACAGAGTTTTGAGGCCACGGAACAATACGATGACCCGTACTGGGTAAGCTACAAACTTTACGAGTATAGCGATGCAGCCCTCAGGGCAAGTCAGGCAATAGGTCCCCCTGAGGCGCTTGAAGTCCCAAGGGACCTAGTATCGGACTTTACTATACTCGCGGAAAGGATCGTTGAGGGAGAGTCAACCGATTACGGGAAGCTGGTAGCCATTAGAGATTATCTTATCGAGAATTATGAGTGGGATGAAGAGTTCACATCAGCGCCTTCAACGATTGACCCTATAAGATGGTTCCTGTACAACGAGAGAGCTGGTGTAGGTAGTCACTTCAACAGCGCCTTCATCATGTTGGCTAGGTGCCTCGGAATCCCCATGAGGGCTGTGATAGGCTACACCGTTGATGCCCAGATGGAGATCCAGTATGTGATGCCCCAACAAGCATACATGTGGGCAGAGACGGAGTTTGAGAACTTAGGCTGGGTCACTATAGACGCCTCTCCCAATAATTACATGGATAGCGATGTCAACATAACGATGCAGACTACGGTGACCAATATCACTGGAAACGACCCAATTGCCATCAGAGGAAAACAGTTCAATGTCTGGGGAACAGTGGAGACCCTTAATGGTTCTGCAGTAACGGAGAGCCAGGTAGAGATCATGCTCAAGGTGAATAAGACTGATGTTGACGAGACAGCTCTAATCGTGGGTGTCGGCTTCATCGAGGCTGGGT
Source organism: Candidatus Bathyarchaeota archaeon (assembly GCA_013619005.1). GTDB lineage: Archaea > Thermoproteota > Bathyarchaeia > TCS64 > TCS64 > RBG-16-57-9. The sequence goes on from JABXKY010000285.1 coordinate 2,709, forward strand.
TGTTCAACGTCACCTGCGACGCCACTCCAGAGATACTGGTGGGAGACTATAACCTGATAGCGCACACATTGGAGACGCTGAAATATAGGGAATCATGGAGCGACCCACCCATTAAGGTGATGGCTGAGACCATTGTCAAGATCACTGGGCCTAGACAAGTTTACCAGGGAAAGAACATCACATATAGAGGAAGTATAATTGACTCCAGCGATGGGAATCCCGTGGTTAACGCCTCTTTGCATATCAACTACCTAGACCAGGTGCTAACCCTAACAAGTGACGAAAATGGGAAGGTTACCTTTATAGCCATGTTTCCTGAGAACGGGAAGACCAATATGAGCCTCAGCATGTTCGAGGCCATGTACTACCTAGGATCGGAGACAAATATGGGAATCACGGTAATTGTACCTCCTCCGGATGCCTCTAACATTATCTCTCTGCTGTTCTCTTTCCCGTATAACATAGGGGTAGCATTATCCTCTGCAATCGGAGTGGGGTTCTACGCCGCCAAGAGAAACAGACGAATGAAGGAGGAATTTGTAGTAGAAGAGCCCAGAGCCAGAGTACAGCCCAAACGGGAGTACATCGGATATGAAGACGGCGTTCCATTAGAGTACACAAGCTACGAAGAGGGCATAGTGAAGCTTTTCAACAGGTTCTATGTCTCCATGCAGAGAATATATCCAGACATCGATGAAACCATGACCCCCAGGGAGTTCCAATACGTACTCATTGAGAGGATGCCGATGCATGCAGACGCATTGCTGGAGGACCTAGTTTCAAGCTACGAGATAGCCATGTATAGTAACATAGCGCTGAGTCAGGAGGACTTTAAGCGTACAAACGCGACAATAGAGCTACTAATTGAGTTGATGAAGAGTGGAAGCAGAGACTAGAAGCGGGTTAATACGGGCCACTGTGGCATATTCTGTCGTTGCGGTAATATTAGGAATATTTAGCTTCGGCTCAACCCTAACAGTGGGAGAACTAGGAAGCTTTCTACCGTATCTACCACCTGATCTTTCACAAGCTGGGGTCTATGTATTATTTGTACCGTTACTGGTGGGGATTAGCCTCTTCTATGTTTCAATAATCATTGGGGTACTATATGAGGGCGTCATTACTAGTGTAATAATAAGCGGTCTCTACGCAGGTGGCTTCTCGTCATTCATCGTCGTGTTCATGATCATGCAGCCCATGAGTGAATCCACCCAAGTTGCTGGATACCTGTTCATGGGAACGTTCGCCATCTACTTCATCTACTCAATAATATCAGTCATCGCCGAGTTGCGGGACCAGCTATACCTCAGAGTTATTTCTGGAGCACTAGCAATATTCATCGTCGGCCAGGTCTGCATCCAGCTTGTGAACCTTTTCATGATCATGCCAGGTGTGCCTGAGTCGGAACAGGTGACCCTAATAAAAGAGATGCTAAACATAGGTTTCGGTGTCGCATCTGGGATAACCCTCATTGGAATATTCAAGGACAGCAAGAACGTATACTTGGCCCAGTTAGGGGGAATCGCTTCGAACTACTTCTTCGTGACATCGCTAAGTCTCATCGGCACACTGTACATCAACTTTATCGGAGGCAGGCTCACAGATGTCAACCCCGTTATTAAGCAGCTCAGTCCATACGTTGAATGGACGGGCATCGTGATTGTAGGGGCCTTCATCTTCACAGTGATGAGGAGGGGGATGGATGAGTCCATGATGGTCCCCACTGAACTGGGTGACTGGGGCAAGCACATCCAGGATACCAGTAGCACGAAAGGAAAACAACTCAAGGACTTCACTGAGATAATACACGAGTTCTTGGATAAGGGGCAAAAGGAAAGCCTCATAGTCAAGTTATTCAGGTTTCTCAACGAGAATAGGGCATCCGAGCCCGAGATGGGCCATAGTCTAAAGGAGCTCATCGACTATGAAGACCAGAAGCACCCCCACTTCGCAAAGAGAGGCGCAAGTAAAAAGGTAGATGAGAACAACCAAGAACGAAGGATGCAGGTACTAGCACGCACAGTTCAGTACATAAATGCGCTGGGCCTCGGCGCGTATAGAGACACGGGGCAGAACCAAGTGACAGAGGAGATTAAGGAGAATTAGAAATGCAAGCAATGCACGTTGACAGAGTAAGAGCGATCAGCAACGCCATACTAGAGGGCCTTGGGAAGGTCTACGTCGGCAAAAGAATGACGCTCACAAAGATGATGGCGGCAAGCTTCGCCAACGGCCACGTCCTTTTCGAGGACTATCCTGGCCTGGGAAAAACGCTTCTAGCCAAGTTATTCTCAAGGATCATCGGATGCCAGTGGAGCAGGGTCCAGTTCACACCAGACTTGATGCCAGCGGATATTCTAGGCACAAAGGTATGGAATATGAAGGACCAGACGTTCAGCCTCGAACGGGGCCCAATATTCACGAACGTGCTGCTGGCCGACGAGATCAATAGAAGTCCACCCAAGACACAGGCTGGCCTCCTTGAGGCCATGGAGGAGCGACAGGTCACTATTGAAGGCGAAACCTACAAGCTTACCAAGCCATTCATCGTAATAGCGACTCAGAACCCCATCGAGATGGAGGGAACATACCCTCTTCCAGAGGCCCAGATGGACAGGTTCTTGCTCAAGATGAGTATGGGTTATGTAGAGACACTGAATCAAGAGAGCTTGATACTTAAGAGGAGAATTTTCTGGAAGCAGGACGACCCGACCCAACTCATACAGCCTGTTACCAACCAACAGACCTTCAGGGCTGTTCAGGATTATATCGAGGAGCGTATCTACGTCGATGACAAGATCATCGAGTATATTAGTCAGATCACCAGGGAGACTAGGAAACACCCGGTGGTGGAGGTCGGAGCAAGCCCCAGAGGAGGACTAGCCCTGCTCAAAGTAGCTAGGTCTCACGCAGCAATTACAGGTAGGGCTTTCGTAACACCTGATGACGTTAAAATGTTCGTCCACGACGCCCTCAGCCACAGAATCATCATGAAGATGGAGTACATCTTGGAGGGGAGTTTCAGTGTTGATGCCGTCCTCAACGAGATCCTCGAAAACATAGAGGTACCAAAAGAGTTCGTGGGAAAAAGGTAGAAGCAATGCTTACCAGGGACACGCTTGAGCTCATTGTCACGGCAATCGTGTACATAGTGTTAGGTATGTTCCTGGGAAACATTATTCTTATCACTCTCGGTCTCGCTCCCATCATATTTCTATCAATAGCAGTTATCATCGGGCAGCCCACGGTATCTCACGTTGAACGAATCGGCAAAGACCTAAAGATCAATGTGGACGCCAAGATAAGCGATAGCTTACAAATCAATTTAGAGGGTGGTCCTGGGCTTGTGACTGTAAGCGATACACTGCCCGTTAGCTTTGCTCTCGAGGAGGGAAATAACTTCAAGGCGGTATGGAAGGGTTTGAACGCCAAGACAATAGACCTGAGCTACACAGCGCAATGCGCCAAGAGGGGATACTTCGACCTCAGAGAGGTCACATATGAAGTACGCCACCCACTCCAAGTCAACGCCAACACATTGGGAGTGCTAAACTCAAAGAGAGCAATAATAGTTCAGCCTCACCCACTCTTCGTCAGGAAGATAAAGAACCACAAGAGCGTCAGCAGGATACCCATGCCAATGGATGCTCGTTTCAGGTTCGGGATCCCCACCACTGATTTCAAGGATATGAGGGATTACGTGCCAGGGGATAACTATAGGTCTATCAACTGGAAAGCGTCGGCCAAGCGCCTAAGCAGGGGTAACAGCAAATTCGTAATCAATGATTACGAGAAGGAGGGAAAGAAGGTTGTCTGGATCTTCCTTGACAGCGGGGTTCACATGGCACTAGGTACCACGGTGAACAACACAATGGAGTACGCCATCAGAGCTGCTTTAGGGTTCACTAATTTTTATATCGAGCGCGACTGCAAGGTTGGGTTCTGTGTATATAACCATGATGCTACCCAGTGGGAGGGCCCGTTCACAAACAGGAACCCAGTGGAGGTTGGAGAGTTGAACCTCGATCAGATAGAGGTAAATGTACCAACTGGAACAGATGACGTAAAACCTCATATTCATAGGGAACAGACGAGGGTTCTTTACCCGGACACGGGCAAGCGACAGCAGTACAAGATAACCCGCGAGATGCTATACGTAGACATCAAGTACAGCACAGAGAGCCTCAGAGAGGCCATCCACAACTGCAGGAGATACATAGTAGGCACACAGCCACTATTTTTGGTTATTACGATGGTGGAAGCAGCACACCTGCAAGGAATCCAAAATGGTATAAAGGAGCTTCACAAGTACATGGGCAGGATCGGGGGCAAGCCTAGTATCATCTTGTTCAACGTTCAAGGCTACAACGTCGCTGCGCAGACTGAAGCGGAGAAAGTGGCAGCTGGCTTCCTCACATATCACACAAGGCCCTATTATGAGATCCTTAGAGGCATGGGCTGTACGGTTCTAAACTGGGACCCGATAGAGGAAAGCTTTGCAAACGCCCTTCAGAGGCAGAAGGTGAGCGGATGAAAGAAAGCATGCTGAGAACCATAGAGGCTATCATCGCCCTCTCGGCTACCTACATGGCGGCGGTCACTATGGTGCAAACCACTCTCTATGGCAAGTTACTCGATAAGGTGTCTAACTACTTCGGGCCATCCTTAGACCCCTACCTATCCTACATTAGCATCGGTATAATCTTCGGGGTTCTGTTCCTCTCATTCACTTTTTGGAGAAAGGGAGACGAGATCTGGTTCGGCCGACTATTCAACTTGAACATGCTCATGTTCTTCCCCGCGGTGTTGGACTTTAGCACATTCAACTGGGTTGGCCTCATCTTCGATCTGACGCCTATCCCTGGGGTCAGTGGGTTATGGGTCTTTGGAGTGGGTCTTCTTCTTCAGGTGACCTATTTGTCTCTTAGATACACGGTGCGATTTAGGTACACGAGGGAAGAGCTTGAAGGAAGAGGGGCAAACGAGGAGGACATCGACGCTGTAACACGTGGTCAGGTGGGTTATGTGATGCTCTTGGTGACTCTGACAATTGTGGCCACATCTATAGTCTACGTATCGATCCCATACATAACTCAGTTTTCGGCGGACTGGCTGAGCACCCTTCCAGCGCCTCACATGCTAGTCGGACTATTTGTTGTGGTTTTGATAGCCGCTACCCTAATCTACTACCTCCGGAGCCAGGAAGATTAGAGGATATCTCTAGGCTCATAGGAGGCGGCGTTTCTATTTCTTTCAAGTAGGTCACCGCATTTATCGATGACGGCGTCAATCTGCATGTCAGCGTTACCGATAAAGTGCTTTTTGTCAAGAAGAAGCGAGTTTAACAGTTCTTCCGTGATTCCAGCTTCCTTGAACACGGGCTCTGACGCAAGGTTGTTCATTAGACAATTACCCACTGATCCTTGCTCTCTCATGCTCAAAGCCTCGGCTATGGCGTGTTTCTTGATTATGCTGTGAGCCTCCTCGCGACCGATGCCACTCTTCACAGCTATAGCCAGTACCTCAGTGGTGGCCAAGAAAGGCAGATAACGGTCAACCTCTTTGGAAATAACAGCAGGATATGGCCCCATCTGGTTGAGCACGTTTAGCGTGGTCTCGATAATCCCATCACAAGCGTAGAATGCGTCAGGTAGAAGAACTCGCCTTATCGCTGAGCACGAAACATCGCCCTCCTCCCATTGGTCACCAGCGAGTCGGGAAGCGCCGTCGGCATACATCTTGATAAGCTCACTTAAGGCACAAATCCTCTCTGTGCTTCTTGTGTTCATCTTGTGGGGCATGATGCTACTTCCCACCTGTCCCACTCTGAACCCCTCCGTCACCAGTTCATAACCCGCCATGAGCCTCATGGTTTTTGCCATGTTCTCGCATGCTGACGCTAGGGCAGCGAGATGTGAAATGAGCTTGTAGTCGAGGCTCCTAGGGTATACTTGACCCGGAGAGTCGAGTGTATTCTTGAATCCCAGCTCCTCAGCGATCATGACCTCCAGCTGCAGCGCCTTCTCCTGGCTTCCCAACAGTTTGCCCATGTCGAACTGGGTTCCAA
>JABXKY010000322.1 GCA_013619005.1 Candidatus Bathyarchaeota archaeon
CTTTGTCTGTCATCTAGTTTTCCTCAGTGTCTGGGCTGTATAGGTCATCGTGGGGTGCGTACACTAGTTGCGCTTTTTCACGGTTAAGGCTGTCGAGGGCCTTGCTGAACTCGCTGAAGGTGTTGGTGGCTTTCTCCAGCGCGTCCCCGCACATCTCCTTGCTGTACATGAATGGCTCGTCCAGCTTGATCTTAAAGTTCTGGAAGTTGATGCTCTCCCACTCAATGGACTTGAGCAGACCCGGGAACTCCCGTAGGACCAGGCACCTGAGATACTCCCTTGACCCCTCGGGGCCGTTGACCAGTCCGTTCTGTACCAGACCCGTGAAACCGTCCCAGTCCTCCCATGGGATCGCGTCCCTGGCGAACTCCAGGGAGTCGCTCAGGCTGAACGTTGTGTGGACGCTCTCTGGGTCCGGTGTTTCCCCAACGTATTCCAGAACGGCGTCGTCAAGCAGTGTGAACTGGTTGCACAACGCCATGCCCGTCTCGATGTCCCCGTCCCCGTACTCGTCTATCAGCGCCTTCTTGGTCACCCAGTCCAGACCGTCGATGAAGTACTCCAGCTGCCGGCCGCCTATGGCTTCCGTCGTGGCCTTCACCAGTTTGAACGCGTTGATATCTGCCTCCGTCACGTCCTCCTCGTCGAGCATCTCCTCGACTTTCCCGAGGTAGTACGCCATCACGTCATCAACGGCGTCCACTTTGGATCCGTCCTCAAGCTCCAGCTTCCAGCCGCACTCCTCTGTGTCGAGGGTCATGGCCCTGATGGATGTAACGGGGTCTGCGAGCTGCGGTGGGTCCTTGAGGTAGCCCCTCTCGTAGGCGGTCATGACCAGGACCTCCAGGCTGTCCCTGAGGTACACCTGGAAGGGGCTCCTGACTCCCTCCCAGTTTATGTCGTGGAGCCTCCAGTACTTCGCTGGGTCCGCGTGAGGGTCGTTTCTCTGGTTCAGGAGAGCCCTGGCGTCCACTGTGTCATTTGACGTTAACCGCTTGATGAACGCCGCCCTCGGGCTTATCACGTATCGCAGGGCGTCCCCGTGCATGTACTTTCCCGGCCTGGGCAGGGAGCCGTCGGAGTTGCAGGCGACATAGTCCCCTCCCCCCGTTAACGGTATCCTTGCCACCATGAACGAGGCAAGGGCTTTCTCCAGCCTGTCCCAGATTTCGAGGTTGGCTACGTTAAAGTCCATGAGGATGCTGCTGTGGGTCGAGTAGGCGTTGCTCCTCCACCCCTCCCCCTCCCTCTGGTTTGACACGTTGTTCTTGTACGCGTTGATTCCCTTGAAGTAACTCCCCAGTCCCTTCACGGCGTAGTACCCGAACAGCTCTGCGACCCTGTCGTAGATGACCGCCTCCATGGGCGTGTTGTAGCTGGGGGAGGATAGCTCAAGGTGGCTCATGTCATCGTAGACCCTGAATCCGTTGTAGGCCATGTAGTCCAGTCTGGGCTCCTCAACCTTGATCCCCGAGACTAGCTTCATCTTCTTGAGTTCCTCAATGGCCATGCCAACAAGGTGCACCACTGATCTTAAGGGGAGCTGGGGCTGGGTGTTCATAGCCAGCTCGTGCTCGACGCCCCGTATCTTGCGTTCCATCAATACTGGTTCCTCGAAAAAACCGTATACTCAGTCTCTTGGACTGGATAATCTATAACACTTGCCCCATCAGATGTAGGAACGAACTTGATCCAGTAACTCCTTTACCTTCTCGGGTGTCCAGCCGTCCAGCTCGTTGAACTCGATTGGCTGGTACCTGATCTTGGGCAGGAGCTTGATATACGCCCAGCTGATGGATTTGATGGACTCCCTGAACTCCCTCGCCAGTGCGACCCGCAACACTCCACGGCTGTCAACGGGGGGCTCAAGGAAAGCCTTCTCCACACTCTCCTCTGAGACGACGGATTTCACCTTCCCCTCATCAACCAGCTCATCGAACAGGGGGTCCGTGACCGACATGTACTGGTTCAACAACGCCGTCCTAGCATCGCCTTCCCCCATACCCCCCTCCACGTTGTAGGCGTCAAGGCCGTTCTCGGCGAGCTTTTGCTTGATTACCCACTCGATTGACGTGTCAAGGGACTCGATAAGCCCCTGGTCTAGTTTCCCGAGGACCCACTTGATCTCCCTCAACGCCATATTATCCTCATCGGTGGGGGCGTCGTCGCTGAACAACTGCTCGATTGGGTCCAGGTAGTACGTGTTGAGGTAATCAACAACACCCATCTTTCCGCCGTCCTTCAACGGGACTGCCCAGTCCCCTTCTAGGTTCGACGCTATTACCTTGTTGGTGCCTAATGGCTCCTCTATCTCGGGCACCGATTTCAGGTAGCCCCGTTCAATTGTCCTCAACACGTAGCTGGTGACGCCGTGCTTCAGGAACGTGGTGTACTCGGACCTGGCTCCCTCGCCGTTCACGATGTGTGCCCTAGTGTACTCCTCGCCGGCGTGGGACTCATCCCTGGTGCTGAGGATTGGATAATCAGTGCTGGTCTCGGAGAACACCTTCTGGGGGAAGATCGCCCTGGGCGACAGCATGTAACCACCGTTAACGTACCCACCAGCCCCGACGAAGACCTGCCTGATGATCATGTATGGGATCAGGAGGTTCAGGTTGTCTAGGTAGCTGTTGCGCTCAACCAGGTAGTTCTCGTGGCTCCCCGCAGTGGTGTAGGGGACCTCCCCTTTGGGGTCCTTGGCGATGTTGGTCTTGTAGAAATGTATCCTCTGACCCGTCCTCTCCTCGTAGGCCCATGATGCCAGACGCGCGTATGCTTCGCACGCCTTGTCGTATGCCACGACCTCCATGGGTGTCCTGCACTCGGGGGTGCAGACCTCGAAGAGGTTGGAGTGGATATAGCAGAGGCCGCCGTTGCGAAGGAAGGCCCGCGGTATCCCATCATCGGGCTTGTGAACGAACACCCCTTTGCCCCCGAGGGCATCAAACAGCTCTATTGGTAAAGAGCCCGTTG
>JABXKY010000293.1 GCA_013619005.1 Candidatus Bathyarchaeota archaeon
CTCCGCGACCGCCTTGTTGATCATGTCACCGGAAGCTCCCGCCATGACCACCAGGTTCCTGGCGTGGAGCCTCATGTGACCAGCCTGGATGCCCTCCTGGGTCAGTGCCCTGAGTGCCCCTAGGTTCTGGGCCAGTCCGACGGCGCACATCACCTTGCCGAGGTCAACTGCCTGATCGACGCCTAGGATCTTCCTGGCTACCTGTGCCATGGGGTGGGTCCTTGTGGCGCCTCCTACTAGGCCGACTGCCATTGGCAGGGTCATCTCTCCCGTGAGGTTGCCATCGGAGTCCTTGCCCCACCTGCTCATGCTCTTGTAGCGTCCGTCCTTGACGGCGTACGCGTGGGCGCCTGCCTCTATGGCCCTGTGGTCCTGCGCGAAGGCCAAGGCGACTGCCGCTATGCCGTTCATGATGCCCTTGTTGTGGGTTGATGCACGGTAAGGGTCGGCGTCGGCGAAGGCCCACGCTGCGACGATGTTGTCCACCGCCTCGGGTCCGCCGATGTCATCGTATTTAACGACGCATTTTACAGTGACCAGCCTCTTGTCGGCGAGGTTGCTGATGATCCTCAGCAGAGGTCTTCCGCCGGTGAGCTCCCCGATGGTTGGGGCTAATGCCTCGGCCATTGTGTTGACGGCGTTTGCGCCCATGGCGTCCCTGCAGTCTACGAGAAGGTGCACGATGAGCATGGGGCCTATCTCGGTCTCTAAGGGCCTGAGCTCGATGTCCTTGGCTCCTCCCCCGAACCTGACCAGCACTGGGTCCAGTTCGTTTGCCGCCGCGAGTAGCTTGTCCTTGCTGCCTTCGACGGCCTTGATTGCCTTGTCCATGTCAGGGATATCAAGGATCTGGATCTGCCCGATCATGATGGGGTCGGTTGTAGTGGCTACAACTCCTGCGCCAGCCCTCATGAGGCGGGCCATGTTGCTCGCCGCGGCCACGACGCTGGGCTCCTCCCCCGCCATGGGGACCAGGTAGTCCTTGTCGTTGACCCTGAAGTTTACTGCAACGCTGAATGGGTAGGCGATGCTGCCGATGACGTTCTCCGTCATCCTGTCGGCAGCTTCGATGGATAGACCGCCGCTTGATTTCAGGATAGCTATCTCCTCCTCGGACAGCCCGACCCTTTCGGCGACGATCTTTATTCGTTCATCAACGGGTTTTTTGTAGAACCCCGAAATACGGCTTGATAATTCTGAGGCCATTTGGTTTTCCTCGAGTTGTCTAGGTGAGAGGTAACAAGGGATTTAATGATTTCGAGTGAGGTCATGCATATATTCGACGCATGTTGAGGTATTACTGGTAGAAATGGACAGGGCTCTGGTCCTGCTGACCCTTGAGCCGGACGCTGGCTCTAGGGTTCTCGAGGACATCCGGAAGACAGACGGAGTCATTGAAACACACTTCCTCTACGGTCCATACGATGCCTATGTGATGATCGAGGCGGCTGACTCGGCTGCCCTCCAGAACATAGTCATAGATCAATTGCGGCTAATCGATGGAATCAGATCAACGATGACTTGCTTCGTCTCGGACTAACTACCCCATTTTCTTCTCTTTAAACGTGGTAAAACTTAATTGTCATCAACTGTTCGATACAGCGTTCGAGGCGGGAACCGTGGAAGAGAACAGGCTGAGCTTGATTTCGGTGGGCGGGACATTCGATGTCATGCACAAGGGCCACTGGTTCCTGCTTGAGGAGACCTTCCACGCCGGTGAGAAGGCCATCGTGGGGATCACATCGGACGAGTTTGTTGCTTCAATGAAAAAGAAGCACGCCGTCGCGAGCTACGAGAACAGGCTCAGGGATGTCAAGGAGTTCCTCGCGGAGAGGGGTTTCCTGGAGAGAGCCGAGATCGTGCCGCTTGACGACCCTTTCGGTCCGACAATCGAAAGCGATGACCTAGAGGGCATAGTTGTAAGCGAGGAGACCGAGGTGGGCGCAGAGGCAATAAACAAGTTGAGGGTGGAGAGGGGAAAGAAGCCGCTGCTAATCTTCGTCATTACCATGGTACTTGCCGACGACGGTAAGCCCATCACCAGCACCCGTGTCAGGAAACAGGAAGTGGACCGATACGGGCACCTGATAGGATGACCAGTTTTACCTTTCTCTCCGGTTCATCAAGCTAGCCAACCGTTTTAACGTGTATCCGGGCAGCCAACTCATGGGTCACACGGGTTCAGCCATGCTGCCCCTTCACGGGGGCAAGGCACCCAGGTGGCTGTTCAGCCGTATGGTCAGCCTCAGCGAGTGCATAGTGGATGTTATGCTGGACGAGTTCGGTGCACGGGGGCTGCTTGAGCGCCTGAGTGACCCATGGTTTTTCCAATCACTCAGTTGCGTCCCGGGGTACGACTGGCACAGCAGCGGGACAACTACGGTCACCTGCGGGGCCCTCAAGGTAGCAATGGACAGACCCAACCTTGGGGTTACTGTTTGCGGCGGTAAAGGTCGGACCAGCCTCAGGACGCCGAAGGAGATCAGGGAGATGAGTCAAGTCTTCAACATCAGCGACTACAAGACCGAGGGCATGGTCTACGCCAGCAGGATGAGCGCCAAGACCGACAACAGCCTCATCCAGGACAGTTACAAGCTATACCACCACTGCTTCATGTTCACTGAGGACGCCGACTGGATTGTGATCCAGCAGGGAATCAACGAGGAAAAGGCCAACGCACGACGTTACCACTGGGGGCTCGACCAGAAACGGTTCACCAAGGACCCAGAGCAGGATATTCTGTGCCTATCGAAACTGGAGGAGGCCCTTAACATGACCCACGGGGAGAGCCTTGAGAGCCAGAAGACCTGCGTCGACCTTGTCAGGGACAACCCCGAGAAGCTGAGGAGGCAGATGGTGAAACCGGTGCCCGTCAACCAGTTGAGGATGGACGCGTGGACGGGGACCCAGAGCCAGGTTCTTGAGATGCCCAGATCGGTGAACTGGGATGCGGTCAGGACTGCCTACGAG
>JABXKY010000361.1 GCA_013619005.1 Candidatus Bathyarchaeota archaeon
CGGAGATGTGTATAAGAGACAGGTGGGATACAGTCGAGTCCGCTCCTGAGCTGGAGGGTGTTGTAGATGATCTCTTTGATATGGTTGAGGGTCAAGGAGTGAGGATTAACGACAGTGGACCGTTGGTGGTCTCAGTGAAGGATGAACATGAGATAGTGTATCAGCGTGTTAACCTCACAGAACAAGGATTCCAAATGACAGCCGTTGTAGGCAGCTGGTACTGTGACGAGGCCGCCCGGGTCTACATATTCAACTATGTAACCCTTCCCGAGTTCGCTACCCAGCATGACCTGCTTAAGGAGTTCCATCGACACCTGGACTCTCTCGTCTGCCATTAACGTTTGTAGGAGGCTCATTTTTATCCTCACATCACATTACTGTTATTTTTAGTATAATGTGGCGGGTCTGGTGGGATTCGAACCCACGGCCAATGGCTTAAGAGGCCACCGCTCTGGCCTTGCTGAGCTACAGACCCATACGCTCTACTCCATATTGCGAGCCCTGATAAAAATGTTTCACCGAAATGAGACAACCATAAATATCATCAATTGGTACAGGATATGAGTTAATTATGGTTAAGTTAGAAGGATTCGATTTCCCGGATGACATGTACTTCCATAAAGACCATATGTGGGCCAGAGTTGAGGGCGACAAGGTGAGGACCGGCTACAACGCGTGGGCCGCAGAAGCCGCCGGAAAGCTGGTCTCCATAAAGACCAGACCCGCAGGTAAAAAAGTGAAGGCCGGAAAGACGCTTGGAAGCGTGGAATCAGGTAAATGGGTGGGGAGCCTCAAAATCCCGGTCGCGGGAACCATCGCTGAGATCAACCCGGCGTTGAAGGGAAGCCCCAACATCATCAATAATTCTCCGTACGATGAAGGATGGGTAGCAATTATTGAGCCCAGCGACCTTGACGCCGATCTGGCGCAGCTAATAAAAGGTGACGACTCGGCCAATTTGGAAGCATGGCTTAATGAAGAGAAAGCCAAGACAGCGTAACAGGGATTCGTTATATTCCCTCAAGTAATTTTCTAGGTACATGTCCAGCCCAGCTCTTCGCGATCAACTCTGGGGCATTGTGAGGATGGCGCGCCCCCTCACCCTCTTGTCCACTTTTTCAAGCTGGTTCCTTGGGGTTGCAATAGCTTATGGGTCTGGGTATGAGTTCAGTTGGACCTCTTTCGCTTATGGGTTGATCGTGATGATTCTTGTCTCGTCATCCATCCACTTTGTAAACGAGTATGCTGACTACGAGACCGACGCTCTAACCAGGAGAACGGCGTATAGTGGAGGTAGTGGTGTCCTCCCCTCTGGGCTTGTCCCGAGGGTCTGGGCGATGAACGCGGCCATCATTTCTGCGGTCTCAGGTTTGGTTTTTCAAGGTGTAATAACCGTGGTTGGGGTCCATACACCTGAGGCGCTTGTTATCGCACTAGTTGGCACAGCTGGGGGCTGGATCTATTCACTTCCACCAAGGCTTGCTTGGAGGGGGCTTGGTGAGACCTGGAACACGCTCCTTGGTGCCTGGCTTCTTCCCTATTTCGGCTTCGTCCAGATGAGCGGCTCTTTAGCACCCTGGGTTCTTGTGGCCGTTCTTCCCGTCACTTTCTTTGCATTCAACAATCTACTAGCCGTTACATGGCCCGACAGGAAGGCAGATGCGGAGGTAGGAAAAAACACTCTCGCTACGAGGCTCAAACCCGGGACTCTCAAGACTCTCCACGGTAGCTGCATCCTACTCAGTCTGGCAAGCTTCACGTTGAACGGAAATCCTCCGCTTGTTATGTGGTCGAGCCTCGTCGCGTACCCTTTGATGGCACATGGGTGGCTCACATATACGAGGGGGGAGGTAACTGGGAGCACCATCTGGGGATTGCACATACTCATCATTGCCCAAACCCTTGCTTGGTTTTACCTCGGATTAAGAGGAATTGTATAAATTAGCCAATCGCTTTGATCAAACGTGTTCAAATCTCTACTCTTCGTGTATAACGCCGACAGTGGTTTCCTTAACGCCCTAAAGGACGGCATAGAGAAGGTCACTGACCCCGAGGGGTACGGATGCAGACTCTGTGGCTTGACTTACGGCGTAGCCACAATGAAGGGCGGGTGGAGGCGCTTCCTCAAGGGCCTACCAATCGAGTCCAAGTTTCTCCACAGGGATGAGTACAAGAGGTTATACGGCGACGATACTCCCTTGCCTGCCACCTTCATCGAGGAGGATGGTGAGTTGACACTAATCATAAGCAGTTCTGAATACAACGAGCTAACTACCCTCAAAGGGTTGGAGACACTATTGAAGACCAAACTCAGGGCGCAGGGTATAATCTAGCGTATTACAGTGGATATTAGTAGAAAGGGTATTAGAAAGGGGGATTACTTCATAATCTTGATCTTGCTGGGCTCTACGCCCGCCTCGACAAGCTCGACGAGAGTCATGTACTCTCCATTGGCCGCCTTGATCTTCTCAACGGCTCCCGCGCTGAACGAGGCAGCCGCGATCTTCACTGGCTTTGATAGGCTACCCGCCGCCAGAACCTTGCCTGGGACCGCAACGTACTCGCCGTCCTCGGTGTGCCTGTCAATCCTGCTTAGGTTGACGGAAACGCGGTTCCTCTTGGACTTGTCCAGCTCCTCAGCCAGGGCCTTCCAGATTGCCTTGCCTGACTCCTTTGAGGCTTTCTTCAATGTCTTGATCGTGTTAATAAGTGTCTGATTTTTCATTACGCGATGTCTCCTGTGGTTCCTTCTTCCTCGTCATCCCCGGAACTGATGCTGTCCAAAAAGCCAATGTGATGCGCAGCACACTGTCCTGTGATCATCGCGCGATCGACGGCGCGCTCGGAGCACAATTCCTGACGAAATTGAAGGCCGTTCTGGAAGACCCCGTGGAACTTTGATGGTACGACAGTATGACTGCCGGGAAATACTCTGCCTGTGATTGAAGCGAAAGATCAACCTAACAC
>JABXKY010000149.1 GCA_013619005.1 Candidatus Bathyarchaeota archaeon
GAATACACTCCCCCGTGGAGCATGCCGTCTCTGCCCCTCAGGACCCCCACGGGTCTGCCCCAGCCTCTCAGCTCGGGGTCAATGTAGTTCACGTCGTGCCCCATCTCCACCATCCTCCTATATGTCTCCTCGGGGAACCTTGAATCAAGGTAGATCGTGCTGGTCTCCCTAGTTACTCTGGGAGCGTCAACGGCGTCTTGTATCCCCATACCGTAGTCGATGACGTGGTGAATAGCCTGGGCCACGGAGACCTGGATGTTCCTGCCCCCCGGCGCGCCCAGCGCCATGTACCCCTCGCCGTCCCTCAGCACGACGGCGGGGCAGACGTTCTGGATCCTCCTCTTCCTGCCGTCTATACTGTTAGCTGTACCAGGCTGAGGGTTGAGGCCGTACATGGCGTTGTTCATCAGTATCCCCGTGTTGGGGATTACCACCCCCGAGCCGAACGAGTTGACAACTGTCTGGTTCACCGCCACCATGTTGCCCCGCTTGTCCGCCACGGTCAACGCCGTGGTTTCCTCGGACTCGTATGGCCACGGGTCCCCGGACTCCACAGCTCCCGCCTTCTCAGGGTCGATCCTCTTCCGCAACTCGGCAGCGTACCCATTTGATGTCATCCCCCTATGGGGCACATCGACCCACCCCGGGTCCCCCATGTACTTGAACCTGTCAGCGAAGGAGAGGCCGATGGCCTCCGATACGATGTGCAGCGCCTCAGGTGAGCCGTACGGCATCTCCGAGAAATCGTACCCCTCCATGATGTTCAGTATCTGCATCATGGTGGTGCCGCTGTGGGTGGGGTCATAGACCACCTCGTGGCCCCTGTAGCTCCCCGGCTCGGGCTTGACCGTGATGGGCTCGTACGTGGCCATGTCCTCCCGGGTGATGAGGCCCCCATTCTCAGCCATGTCCTTGGCTATCGCCCCTGCTATCCAGCCATTGTAGAACACGTCTGGTCCCCCCACGGCTATACTGCTGAGGCTCCTTGACAGCTGGGGATTCTTGAGCACATGAGGCGCAGCCATACCATAATTGTAGGGGAGATAAGGGAACTTCCCGTCCCGCAGGTATATCTTCCTCCACTCCGTGTCCTTCCAGAACGCCTCCATCTTCCCGAAGATGTGGCTGGCCGTCCACCACCCGACAACGAAACCGTCCTTCGCGGTATCAATGGCGGGCTTCATCACCTCATCAAGCTTCATGGAGCCATACTCCTCAAGCGCCAAGGCGAGACCCGCCACCACCCCGGGTACGACGCATGCCTTGTACCCGTTCACGTTCTCGTCGTTCTTTACCTTACCCCAGCCCATCCACCCGGACTCGACGCCCTCATCGTACTCGTACATATCGGTGGAGCTACTCGCCGGCGGCCTCCCCACGTAGTCAATGACCACGTTCTCACCGGACTCCAGGTGAATGGTCATGACACCCTCCCCGCCTATGCCGTTCATGCCCGGCTCCACGACGCAGTCCATGAAAGCCGCGGCCACGGCGGCGTCAACCGCGTTACCTCCCCTCTTCAACATCTTTATTCCCGTCTCGCTGATGAGGCAGTGCTTTGAAGCCACCATTCCGTTTGGAGCCACGCAGTCACTCCTGTCTGCGCCCGTCCACCTTCTGTTTTGATAGATAAAATCCCCTGAATCCATGGATATCAGTTATTTTACGGATATAATAAACCAGCCACGATATCCTTGAATACTTGTTCCGGCTTAAACAGCCCATGTCAGAAGAGAAACTATCCACGTTCCTAGAGGAAGGGGCCGACTGGGCCAAGGTCAAGACCACCGTACCCGGTGTGTTCGTCATGAAGATGCCCGGCAACAAGAGCAGAGCCCCCAGTCTATCAGTGGAGATCAATCCAGTTGACGCGGGCGGAAGCCCCACCAAGAGAAGGGGACTCATAATCAGGACTGTCGACGAGCTCCTTGAGTTCAAGGACATCCTGGGCAACGAGAAGGTCGAGACCCTGCTGGAGATGCTTGAGGACGTGAACCCCGATACGGGCAAGTCCGGCAAGAGAAGCAAAGAAGTCATAGAGATCTAACCCAAAACCTCTTTTCCCCAGCCCACACCTTTACCCCGTGGATATTTTGCAGGAACTCAAAGAACTTGTACTCAGGCTTCTAGCGGTTGACGGCATAAGCGGCTTCGAGGAGCCCATGATGAGGGCACTGGTGGAGGAGCTAGAGCCGTACTGCGACGAGGTTTACGACACGCCAAGGGGCAACATCATAGGGATCCAGAAAGGAACCGACCCCGATGCGCCGGCCATCGCGCTCGCCGCCCACACCGACCAGGTGGGTTTCATAGTCTTCAACATCGACGAGACCGGTTTCATCAGGTTCAGGAAGGTAGGGGGCTCCGCCACGCGGAGCATACTGGCCCACCAGATGAAGCTCCACGGCACCAAGGGCGTCGTGTATGGCGTGGTGGGTATCAAGCCCGGTCACATCACCAAGCCCTCGGAGGCTAATATTGTGCCCCCCATAGAGGAGATGTACATAGACGTCGGCGCCAAGAGCAGGAAGGAGGTACACGGGATGGGCATCGAGATAGGGACACCCATCACGTGGAACACGAAGCCCCTGGAGCTGGCCAACAACTTCATCGCGGCCTCGGGGCCTGATGATCGCGTCGGGGTAGCCACCCTCATCCAGGTGGCCAAGAACCTTAAGGACAAGCCGATCCCGTCAACGGTCTACTATGTCGGCACGGTTGAGGAGGAGATCGGGCTCAGGGGCGCCGCCGTGGCGATGTACGACCTTGATGTACAGATGGCGGTAGCCATCGACACGTGCCCCGCAGGATGGCAACCTGACGTCAACATAAGGGACCTCTACTACGAGGTCGGCAAGGGGCCGGCATTGCACATCGGGAAGGCTGGAGTCACGAGAAGGTTCGGGAGCCAGGTGCTCAGGAGGTGGCTCATCGGGGCAGCCGAGGAGGCCGGCATCCCATACC
>JABXKY010000053.1 GCA_013619005.1 Candidatus Bathyarchaeota archaeon
AGTTTCACGCCGTAAACAAATAATCTGAGCGCGCGCGCACTGCCCACGATTCGGAGAACCATTCGAGATAGAATAACGCGCGCGCACCTCAAATTCTGATGTGATTCTGAAATAACTATAAATATAGTCCAGATACAAAATGCACCAGACGGTTTACGTGACCGAGATAATCAAAATAATGGTGACGATTACAAATGTTCTGTGATAGATGCGGGGCCGAGTACGAGGAAGGCGATGTCTACTGCCCAAAATGCGGTGTTCAGTTAAGCGAGACCCATGGCGAGGGATACATTGAGCTGGCCACATGGACCCAGCGATTCATCGCCCTAGTCATAGACGGAATGATACTGGGGGTCGTCCTTGCTGTCCTGCGGCTCCCCGGGTACCCCATCATGCAGGGGATGAACATTAAGTTCGGCCTTGACCAGATTCTCCAGTTCCTCTACTACATGTTCATGGACCAGTACTACGGCCAGAGCGTCGGGAAGATGGTTATGAACCTACGGATAACAAAGGAGGGCGGAGCGCCGCTGTCATTGATGGACGCGGCCATAGAGGCGTTCGGTAAGGTATTCCTGTTGCCCATAGACTTCCTTATCGGCTTCTTCGTCTACAAGGAGAAGAACCAGAGGCTGTTCAACTACCTGTCAGACACGGTAGTGATTCGAGAAGAGTAAAACTAGGGCTTGAACATCTCAGGGTGCCTGAGATGCCAGCTCGTTCTTTCCTGGTACATCTTCGCGATGCTTATCACCTTGTTCTCGTCGTAGGCCCTGCCCATGAACTGTATCCCCGTGGGCAGTCCCTCCTTTGAGAACCCGTTGGGAACGCTCTGTGAGGGAAGCCCCGCCCCGTTACCCAGTGCTCCCATGATGTCCTTGAATGCCCAGGGGCGTCTGACAGGGAAAGGCTCGTCAATCGGGTGAGCCGTGGAGCCGCTCGTAGGCGCGATGACGGCATCATAGCCTCCCATGAAGTCCTCAGCTATCCTGCACATCTGCTTCCTGAGCCTCAGCGCCCTGAGGAAGTCCTTTGCCAGGGTCATGGAGCGAGCGTACGGACCATACCTGTCCTCTGGAGCCGTTAGCTCGGATGCCAGTCCCTGCTCGCAGAACTCGTCAAAGGCCGCGGCTGCCTCACCATTCAGTATTGTCCTCGTCACGGATTCATAGGGGAACTCCGGGAAATCTATCTCCTCTATGGTGGCGTACTTCTCCAGCACCTTGACCGATTCATTAAAGTTGTCGGCGACTGCCTCTTTCTTTCCCTCCAGTATGTCCTTGGGGACCGCTATCTTCCAGTCCCGCTCCTCGGGCTTGTAACTCAAGGGCTCGTTGTCCGTGCTGGGGTCATGTGGGTCATAGCCTGATATCGCCTCAAGGACGAGGCCGCAGTCGTCGGCTGATAGGCAAAGCGGTCCGAGTTTGTCCAGGGTCCAGCTTAACGCCATCGCACCGTACCTGCTGACCCTTCCATATGTGGGTCTTAGCCCCGATACGCCACAGTTGTTTGATGGGCTGAGGATGCTACCCCAAGTCTCTGAGCCGATGGCGAAGGGGACCAACCCTGCTGATACCGATGAACCGGAGCCGCTGCTTGAGCCGCCGCTCCAGTGCTTGAGGCTCCAGGGGGTCGCGCATGGACCAGTGAAGCTGGCGTTCGGCTGTCTGTACCCCATGCCCCCCGCCAGCTCGATCATGGCGAGTTTGGCGCATAGCACCGCGCCTGACTCATCAAGCTTGGAGACAACCGTTGCATCGTAATCGAACTGTTGGTCCCTGAGGGGGTACGCGCCCCAACTCGTGGGGATTCCCCCCGCCGTCGCCAGCAGGTCCTTTCCTCCCCAAGGAATTCCGTGGAGGGGGCTCCTGATCTTTCCCGCCCTTGCCTCACTCTCCAGCTCCTTTGCCTGTTTCAGGGCCCTCTCTTTTGTGACTGTGACTACGGCATTTAGTACCGGTCCATGCTCCTTCAACCTACTAAGAAACGTCTCGGTTAGATCAACCGGTGACACATCACCTGCAGCTATACCCGTTGATAGCTCCCTGATGGTCTTGTAGACGGGCACTATTCCTTCCTCCTATAGGGCTTGAAAACGTTGTACGGCTCATCAGAGTTCTCAAGTGAGACATCCCATAGGGCTTTCCCTGCGTCCATAACCCGTTTAAGGCTGTTTTCCACATGCTCAAGCTGCTCCTCTGTGAGCCGTTCCCCGTATCTTTCCTGTATGAGCTCCATCAATATGCTCGTCTCTTTATCAGAATCAGTCATGGAATATGCTTGGATTCACGGGCTATAACTTTTCCATGAGATGAAAAATGATTCTACACTTCCTTTAAGGGCTTACCCTGAGCCAGATGCGTGCGCGTGTATGTAACAACAGCTTCGCCGAGTTCTTGTAGAATGAGTCCAAATACTGCCATATCTACAACTTCGAGGTCAAGGTGCCCATGCTTGAGGAGATGCGTCAATCCATGGTCAACACAGACGAGATGAAGATGTGGGAGAAAAAGAACAAGCAGTACTCCGAGAACATCGAGCAAACGAAGCAGATGCAGGAAGAGATCAGGACCCAGCTACGGGCCCTCATCGAGCATAAGATAAAAAAGAGCTAGGCTTCTGCCGTGTACAGCTCTGTATCGTTTACGGCCTTTACTAGAGCCTCTTTCGAGACATCGCCGCTTACATCAACGACCGCCACGCCTTTCTTGTGGTCAGGCTTCACCGATTTGACGCCAGGAATCGCTTCAAGGGCCTTCTTTACCCTCATCTCACAGTGTCCACAGGTCATTCCCTTGACCTTCAGTTCTACTTGTGTCATATGTACCGGATTAGCCTAGGAAACCGTGGATTATAAACCAAATTACCAGAGATAGTATATATACAGCGGTTTTCGGTAAATATTCGTGAGTTCAAGTAGCAACGGGGAAACCAAGAAAAAGACCATGGTGATCCCCGTAAAGGGCATGCACTGCGCGACATGCGCTCTCAGCATCTCCAAGGGCCTCTTCAAGAAGGAGGGTGTCTCGAAGGCCGATGTCAACTATGGAACCGAGAAAGCTGTGGTTGAGTACGACCCCGAGAAGATCAGTCTCGATGAGATAGGAGATGTCATAAGGGAGCTTGAGTATGAGCCAGTTCTGCCCTCAGACGATAAGGAGAGGGAGATTACTCTACAAATAGTCGGGATGACGTGCGCTGCATGTGTTGCAGCCGTCGAGAAGGCCCTTGAAAGAGTCGAGGGCGTGAACAGCGTGGTGGTCAGCCTCGCAACCGAGAAGGCATACGTCAAGTACGACCCCAAGCTTGTCAGCATCGTGGACCTCCGTGAGGCAGTTCGCAGCCAGGGCTACGACGTATCAGACGAGGAGGAGACCGACACCTACCAGGAGGAGCTTGGCAAGGTCAAGCGAAGGATGCTCACAAGCTGGATGTTCACAGGGCCAATCATAATCTGGATGATCCCGCACATGCTCTACGGCATCGCGTGGCCCAGCCACTTCATATTCCAGCTGGGCGTTACACTGCTCAGCGCCCCCGTCATCTTCTGGGTGGGATGGCCAACCATCAGGTCGGCGTGGGCCTCAGTTACCCACGGGTCCGCAAACATGGATGTCTTAATAGCCATGGGCACAATAATCGCGTGGCTTACGGGTCCCGCGAGCTTCTTCACGCCCCTGTTCAACTACGCAGGCACCAGCACCATGATACTCAGCTTCCACCTGACCGGAAGGTATTACGAGGCCCTGGCGAAGGGCCAGAGCAGTCAGGCAATCAGGCAGCTGCTCAAGATGGAGGCAAAATCGGCTTTCATTCTCGTGGACGGCGAGGAGAAGGAGATCGGCTTGGATCAGGTAGAGGTGGGCAACATCATGATAGTGAAGCCGGGCGAGAAGATACCCACCGACGGTGTGGTCGTCAAGGGCGAGTCCAGCGTTGACGAGTCCATGGCCACTGGCGAGTCGATGCCCGTAACCAAGGGCGTCGGCGATGAGATGATAGGTGCAACTGTCAACCAGGAGGGGCTGCTCCACATAGAGGCAACCCGCATCGGAAAGGACACGTTCCTTGCGCAGATCATCAAGATGGTGGAGGAGGCGCAGGGGACCAAGGTGCCTATCCAGAAGTTTGCCGACGACGTTATCGCGATATTCGTGCCTATCGTCATCGGGGTAGCCTTCTTGACCCTCGTGGGTTGGATCATTATACCTGGGCCCTTCAACACGGTTCTGAACTGGGGGGCACCTCGTCTCCCATGGGTTGATGTGACCCTTCCGCAGGTCATGCTAGGTATATCCGCGATGATCTCTGTGCTTGTAATCGCCTGTCCTTGCAGCCTCGGGCTGGCCACTCCAACCACCTTGATGGTTGGGACCGGTATGGGCGCGAGGAACGGGATACTCATCCGAAGGGGCGAGGCCATCCAGACGATGAAGGAGATAAAGGCCGTCATCTTGGACAAGACGGGCACAATCACTAAGGGGCAGCCCGCGGTTACAGATGTGATCAGCAACGGGCTGGACGACGAGGAGCTCTTCCGTTACGCGGCGAGCCTTGAGCAGGGATCGGAGCATCCCCTTGCCCGGGCGATAATCCGTTCAGCCATGGAGAAGGGCATTGAGCTAACCCAGCCCACTGATTTCAAGGCTCTGAGGGGGGAGGGTGTAATAGGCAAGGTTGGCGACGACGAGGTTGTTGTCGGTAAACCAAGCCTAATTGATTCCTTCCCCGAGGTGCTATCAACTGAGTTCAGCAGGCTCCAGAAGGAGGCAAAAACCGTCATGGCCGTGGGCATAAACGGTGAGCCCGCTGGCATAATCGCCGTGGCTGACACCTTGAAGGAGGACAGTGTGCTGGCCCTCAAGGAGCTTGAGAGGATGGGGTTGAAGACCATCATGCTCACGGGTGATAACAAGGCGACTGCCGAGGCCATCGCCAGCCAGATCGGTATTTCCGAGGTGTACGCCGAGGTGATGCCCGATGAGAAGGTCAGGGTAGTCATGGAGTCCCAGGAGAAGTACGGGATGGTCGCCATGGTGGGTGACGGCATCAACGATGCCCCCGCGCTGGCCCAGGCGAACGTGGGGGTGGCCATTGGCACGGGAACCGACATAGCCATCGAATCCGGTGACATCATCCTTGTCAGGGGGGACCTGACTGGGCTTGTGACGGCCATAAACCTGAGCAAGGCGACCTTTGACAAGATCAAGCAGAATCTGTTCTGGGCGTTCTTCTACAATGTCGTCAGCATCCCGCTGGCCGTGGTAGGGTTCCTGCACCCGGTTATAGCGGAGTCCGCGATGGCTTTGAGCAGCATCACCGTGGTGACGAACGCGAACCTGCTGAGAAGGGCTAGGATCAAGCCCGATTACGCGGTTTAAACCGCCCCTTATTCTTCGTCCCGTTCAGGGAAACATTAAAGACAGCCACCTCCTTCTTCACGGAAATGGATCACATCAAGGGCGTGTTCTTTGATCTTCACGGCACCATACTGTTATCAGACGACATTGACGGTGCCTGGGACAGATGGGCCAGGGCTTTCCACGCCGCCATGGAGGAGAAGGGGGCGGATATCGCCTTTGACGGGTTCAGGGGGCTACTCCAGAACCTCTTCGAGGGCCCTGAACCGGATTTCATCGAGCCAGGGTTCTCCCTGTTCATGAAAAGGGTCAAAGTACTGAGCGAACGTCTCAAGATCGATCTGCCCAACGAGGAGATCAGGCCCCTAGTGGACACCATAATCAGGGTATGGCACCAGGGCATGTACCTGGATGAGGAGACCGTTCCCGTTATCGAGAAGCTCAAGGAGAGCTACAAGGTGGGGCTGGTCACGAACTGGGAGCACACGCCCAGGATCTACGAGCTCCTCCGTGAGCTTGACGCCGAGGATCTGTTCGACTGCGTCGTGGTGAGCGACGGCGTCGGTCACGCCAAGCCTGACCCACGGGTTTTCAAGCCCGCCTTCAACATCACGGATGTGAAGGCGGAGGAGTCTATCTATGTCGGTGACATGGATGTTGACATCGAGGGGGCTATCAATGCCGGTATGCAGCCAGTGCTCATTAAGAGGGTTAACGTTAATGGCACGTGGGACCAATTCAGTGAGAATCAAGTGTTCAACTATACTGACGACCAGTACATCTTGATCCAGAGGCTATCGCAATTGCTTGATGTTTTGAACTGTTGAACTCAGTAGGCAAAAATATATGGTTAACCTGTTCCACAGCATCCGCCGCCAGATGGGTTGCAACCAGGTGGTGCGTTTGCGCCATCAACTCTAGGACAGCCCTCGATTCCTTCGACTCCGCAGTAAGGCTTTGGTAATGGTTCGGGCTCCAGAGCCTCGGCGATTACCGGTACGACTAGGACAGCTGCGACAAAAAGGGCCGCTGTTGCCAGGAGGATCAATGTATTCCTCTTCATGGACACTTCTATTTCCTTATCCGTTTTATATTCTTCGAGTGTACGCCCTATAGGAATTGAATAACCAATAAAAACCGCCATTATGATCACTCACGAGATGCCATCTATTTTACAGGTGAGCTGGGTGGACCAGATGATGCCCATGAGTCCGATGAGTTCACAGGACAACACGTTGCTCTGGGTCATCATTGGGTTGCTGACTCTCATCATCGCCTATCTCTGGTATAATGGAAGGGAGCGGGTGCTGACCGAGCCAATTCCTGGCGAGTCCGTTCATTACGCAGCTGAGATGGACAAGATCGAAGTGGCCATGAAGCTCTTGAGCCCCAACGAGAGGATAGTGGTGGAGGCGCTTGTTAACAACGGCGGCGAGATGCTCCAGAAGGACATTCACTATGACCTGGGTCTCAGCAGGGTTCAGGCGCACAGGATTGTGCAGGGTCTGACGCAGAGGGAGATAGTGACCGTTGAGGATCATTATAACACGAAGAAGATCAGTTTGGCGGACTGGCTGATGCGTTAGGGCTGGATGTCTTTAAAACCTGTCGTATTCTCATCAGAAGATGCGCGCCCCCCCTCAGATGGACACGTACAAGACGCCAAGCGATGTTCACGTCCTCAGACAGGTTTGTTATCAAGATAGCCAGTGGTTCCTTATCCAAGCCCAGAACCCGCAAACCAAGCTTTGGATTCATCTTATATCGTCAACAGCTACTTGATCCTGTGAGTTAATTTGAGCGAGGAATCCCATAAAGACAAGATTCTCAGGGTGATAGGGGAAATGGACCTGAAGCCATCTGAAATCGAGCTACTGGAGGACTGCGAGATGGTGACCAACCTGATAATCGGGCAGGTCCTGGTGATGATGGAGAGCCCGGAGATGAGGAAGGACGTTCTCTGGCTCCAGGAACAGCACATCAAACCCAACAGGAAGAGGTGGACGAGAATAGTTGAGCTCACAGAGAGTCTCTGGGAGAAAACCGGAGGCGGAGGCAGGGTTAAGAAGTATCACAGCATCGAGGAGTTATGCAGGGAGATCTCCGATGAGGACATACGGTCCATCGCTGACCCCGAGGTCAGGGAGACCGTGGTAAAGATTAGGCACATCCACGATGACCCACTGGAGCGGATCACGAGGATCGCCTCAAAATGCTACTACGAGTAACATGACATGATAACTCCTTGCCTTGTTTAAAGGTCATAAAATACAGGAAAAAAGGATCAGTGCCGCTTCTTCAACTGATCCAGTGGGGGCTTCAACCCCGAGGGCAACGGAGACTTGTACACTTTGCCATCCATCTGCCGCTCCCACTCGGCTTTCGCTGCGTCAACCAGCTCAGGTTTGCTGAGCAGGTCAATCACTGTGCCCGCCATCACCTTACTAGCGAAAACAGTGGACTTGTGGCCTATGCTCGTCCCGTTTGAGGCCGTGTTCTGCCAGCTGTGCCCCGCAGCGTTGACGATGGTGTACACCGTCCTGAACTGGACCGTGGGTACGTTCCACGCCACCTCGGCCACGTCACTGCTGCCTCCACCCTTCGTCCCGGCACCCACCGGGTCATAGATAGTTGTATTCAGGTTCACGCCATAGAGCTCCTTTGCGTCAGGTAGTGGGCTCTTCATTAACCCTATCCGTTTCTTCTCCTCCGGGATGCTCTTGGCAAGCTCAGCCGCAAAGGCTTCCTCTTCCTCCGTGTACGTTGGCGCACCTATCGCCCTCATGTTGGCGATGGCCGCCTCGGCCAGAACCCTGTTCTCCATCCCGTTATGGACGCCACTGAGGAAGGTGACCTTGTGGGTGGTGCCCACCATCTTGTCGGCGCCGTCGGCCATATCCAGAAGCCGTTGATAGTACATGTCAACCAGCTCCCTCTCGGGGGCCCTGACATAGTACCAGCTCCTGGCGTAGGGGGGCACGACGTTGGGCTCGTGTCCGCCGTCCTCCACCACGTAGTGTATCCGGGTCTCCTGCACAACGTGCTCCCGCATGTAGTTGACGCCGATGTTCATGAGCTCAACGGCGTCCATGGCGCTGACGCCCATCTCTGGGCTACCAGCGGCATGGCTGGCGGTACCGTAGAACTCGAACTTCACGCTGTTCATGGCGTTCCCGCTCCTGATCGTCGCCCCGTTGAAGCTGCTGGGGTGGTGACCGATGCAGGCGTCGAGTCCATCAAAGACCCCGTCACGCACCATGAACACCTTGCCCACCAGCGTCTCCTCGGCGGGGCAGCCAAACACCTTGATGGTTCCCTTGACCAGCCCCCGGTCCATGGCGACCTTCACCGCCAATGCCCCGCCCAGCGCCG
>JABXKY010000326.1 GCA_013619005.1 Candidatus Bathyarchaeota archaeon
ACACTCTCAGAGGTATCTGCCGTGGCATACGGATGGACAGCCTCACCGCCAGGATTGATTTAGCCACAGCGTTGAGCGGCCAGGAGAAGGTCCCACCCATGGTGGAAGCAGAGGTAGCCTCAGAGGCCTATTCCCCAGTGGATTTTGATCTCTGGAAGAACGTCGTCCACGTGGTCATCAGTGATGAGGCAGCCAAGAAGGCAGCCCACGACATACTAGGGCTTCACGTGGAGGATGCAGCCAGGGATCTGGCTCGGATGGAGAACAAGCAGATCTCAGAGGTGGCTGAGGCATGCATCGAGAAAGTATCGGGAACAACCTACAGTGACTGGGGCGCTATGTCCACTCCACCAGAGAGCGACACCAACCCCTTCACAGCCATCCAGGCCAGCATCGAGTACCTGGAGGGCAAGGGCTATGTACCTGACTTTATGGCGATGCATCCCAGCGTCTGGGGTAAGTTCATCACCAACAGCTACGTCAAGGACCTTGCTACATCCAGTATCCTAACCTTAGGCAGGGAGGGTGGACAGTTCACCCTTCCAGGATACCCCACCATAAGGGTGGTCACGGACTACAGCCTCACCAAGACACCGACCTCCACCAAGGGGCCCCTCGTAGGGGATAGCAGTGCACCTGCGCTGGTACTCGGGGAGGGTCCAGTTGAGGCTGCGAGGTACCGGGATGAGAAGGCGGGCTACGATGCCTTCGTGATACGGCAGTACTTGGAACCGAAGCTGGTCATCGACGACGCTATCGACAAGATATGCACCTAGCCCCCCTTTTCTTTACACATAAACGGAGTGAACGACAATGACCTACTGCACAGCCTCTGAGGTCCGAACCGTCATAAACACGAGTCTCAGTGACGCCGAGATAACTCTCCACATTGAGTTCAGTGATGCCGAGATCATCCGCAGAATTGGTGCTCAGACCATTGGAGATCAGTTGGTCAAGAAGCTCAGCGTCCTCCTCACAGCTCACACCATCAAGACACGGCAGCCGAAGTCGACCGCTGTGGGTGAGTACCGTGAGGACTCGGATAATGTACTAGAAGTCTGGGGCTCTGAGATCGAGAGGATCTACCGTCTCTATGAGTCTCCCAGTGTGGTGTCCAGTGGTTATCAGAACATTGACGAGGAGCTACGTTACACTCAGTCCGTTTCACAGACTGGGGCACAGTCCTCGTTAGTACGTGGGGTTCAACTTGCAGGTGCAACCGCCTACGTTGGCTTCGATGAGGAGAAGGCGGAGTATTTCTCCAACTATTACTGGTGTGACGGGGATGAGGATGATATCCAGATCCAGGCTGCCATAGACTCGACAGTGAGGATGGGGGGACTTGTTCTATGTGAGCGTGGAACCTACGACATCAAAGCCACAGTAGAGTCCTACGCCGGGATTGGCCTTGTGGGGGTCCAGCCTGGGCTTCATGATACGCCTGCTTCCCACTTCAAGGCTGATTCAGGTCTCGATGCACCTGTAATCAAGCTGCTTGTCCATCCCTCTTACAGCGGTGACAAGTATTTCCCCTATCTTTCAGGTATCTATGTAGAGGGCAACAACGACCCCTCCAAGACCAACAACCATGGAGTTCATGTCAGCAACGAAAACGGTCCCCTTGCGGACGGATACATCGATCATGTTTGGGCGATGAAGTGCGGTGGAAACGGGTTTCACATCCATGACGGGAAGACCTACCTCGCAGATGTCTACCCTGAAAGCAATCAGGGACATGGCATCTCCTGTGAAGGGCAGACTTTGCTGGATGTCACCAGGGCGTATGTCTTCGGGAACATGAAGAACGGACTATACCTGAACAGCCTGATAACCCGCTGCAGCCTTCGAGACTCCTGGATCATCTACAACGTTCTGGATGGGCTCTGGGCAAACAACTTCACAGGAGATGGAACCCTCAACGTTGAGGGCTGCGACTTCGATGGAAACCAGAGGGACAACATCAGGCTCGGCGATGTGGCGAATCTGCATATCACCAACTGCTTCCTCCGGGACACACATGGCTCCGTGGTCACCGACAAACACATCAACATCTACGAGACCTGTGTGGGCCTCATTGAGCAGAACACCTTCAGAGACCTCACCAACCCTGATATCATCAGTCTTCCAGGGAACCCCATAGACCTGCAAATTCGAGGGAATCTAGGATTCAATCCATACGGGAACATTGCCAACTCCTTCGACAACGTCAACAACCTCGTTGGTTTCCCTGCAGGTGGGTCATCCACACCACTCCCCAGTACCGATTACACGGTCAGAGGCGTTGACTGCTTCCTAACCGTCACTGGTGGGACTGGGGTAAGCATCACACTGAAGGATCCCTCAGGAGACGCCTTCGCATCCGGTTTAGCAGATCTAACGGCGAAATGGCTTCCACGAGGATTCAGAATCAACTTCGGGGTATTCACCGTTGCCCCATCAGTCACAGTATGCGGAAACTAGGAGAATGAAGGAATGACATTTCAGAAACCATACCCCCCGGACCCAATCACCTACCAGCACTACAACGTCATGGTGGACGCCTTGGAGTCCCGCTTCGGAGGTGGGGCACAGGGATTCATCCGTGACCGGACCAGGATCGTGAACAGCAGAGGCAACATCTGGGAGAGGTCACCGGGAAATATCCAGCAGG
Source organism: Candidatus Bathyarchaeota archaeon (assembly GCA_013619005.1). GTDB lineage: Archaea > Thermoproteota > Bathyarchaeia > TCS64 > TCS64 > RBG-16-57-9. The sequence goes on from JABXKY010000326.1 coordinate 2,651, forward strand.
CCATCAACGACGTCAACGACGATTACGGAGGCGCCATCTGGATCCCAAAGGGCAAGATCATTGAGACACAGGGATGGACCCTGGATGAGGGTTACCCGGTATACCTTTACGGTGCAGGCATGTGCTGGCACGACGAGGACTACGGGACCAGCATCAGGTTCAACGTCCCGAATAGCGTCCACTGTATAGACATCATGAAGACTGGGGAGACCACCCACTTCGGAGGACTCTACGACATGACCCTCTACCCTGGCTCCGGTGATAGAGACATAGTTCACTTGGACAGGGTCAGCGA
>JABXKY010000262.1 GCA_013619005.1 Candidatus Bathyarchaeota archaeon
CATTTTAATCAACCATTCCTCTTACTCGCAATACTCTCTCATATTTCTTCACATTGGATTTGATGATGTGTTTTTCCATTACTATTCCTCCATTTTCTGGGCCAGCATGAATTTCCCCAATGCGAATCACAATATTAACCAAAGCATACACAGTGTGCTCAAAAAGATAGAGTAACGCGCGCGCCGGCTTAGAAATTGTAGATGGGGTTGGACCAAGCAGTCCTTCCCTCGTAATCTGTGACCTCTACCCTGACATATGTTTCCCCTGGGCGACCCGGGTAAACCGCCTTGGTCAATGGCTCATCCTCGGCGTGGAACTTCATCCCGAGAGAGGGCGTTGATACGAAGCTGATGTACTTGACGGGTGAGCACTCCACAGATATCACGCCGTCCTCGTCAATGGTGATATCCATGATCTCTGGACCTGTGCTAGAGTAGAAATGCCCCTTCTTGATGGCGTCAAGTATGCTCTTAACGGTCAACGACTCTGCCTTGATGCTTATCCAGGCACCGCATGCGTCAATGGGGACTTGTGATCTCCCAGCGCCGTGGTGGTCATCTACTGCGTAGATGTATGGCTCCAGTCCAGCCGCGATCATTCCATCAATGTGTGAGGCAGATAGACCCGTGTTCCTCTCGTAGTCGCAGCTTGTATTGTATATCTCGACGCCGTGATAATCCCTGAGCTTCATCAGGTCTCCGTGGTTCAACCCCGACCAGTACGGGTGGGCGATTATGGGTATCCCGCCAACCGCGTTCGTGTGGTCAATCACTTCCTGTGGATCCAGACTGTAATCAAAGTCCTTGAACGGCAGGTCCTCCACCCCAAGGGCGACGAGGTGGTAAAACTGGCCCGCCTCTGATCTGCCTATACACATCTCACCGCCCGGCACGAGCAGCAACCCTTTCCCGTCAAGTCCAGTGATGTCAAGGACAATGCTGTGATCCGTTATCGAAAGGAAATCGTATCCAGCCCCGCGGTATATTCCTATGAGCTCCTCGGGGGTTTTTGTGCCGTCCGAGTTGACTGAGTGAGTGTGGACGTTGCCCTTGAACCAATCGCCCTTTACTTTGAATGGGTTGATGAATCTGCGCTTCATGGATACGGTATGTCACACAACCGCTTATCGTTTTCCACGATCAGGCCATAAAAAAAAGCTCTCATAAACTTTAAGAGCTATCACCCATCCAGTGAAGGCGATTCAAGAATGGGTATGCTTGACGACATCAAGATTCTAGACTCAGAAGCTTGAAAACAAACCCTGACTGCGCGCGCAGTTTAGCGCTAATAGGTAGTTTTGATCAGCCTCACTCTTTTGGTGTACCTCTGTAACCTCCACATTTATAGGCGATAAGCGGTGGAATAGTCTTAACATATTTGAGGTATAATCGGTGACAAATGATAAGAAATCGTCAATCGGTATGTTGGACGACATTAAAATTCTAGACTTTACTCACGTATATTTCGGCCCATACACCACCATGATCATGGCCGATATGGGCGCCGAGGTTATCAAGATCGAGCCCCCGTGGGGCGAGATGGTGCGGATGAGTGCCGACCTATACGGCGGCCTCAGCAGCACTTTCCACTACCTTGACAGGAACAAGAAAGACGTAGCCCTCAACATGAAAGACCCAAGGGCTCTTGAGATAATCAAGAAACTCGTCGCCGAGTGCGATGTGATCGTCGAGAACTTCAAGAGGGGAACACTCGACAAGCTGGGGCTCAGCTACGAGGAGGCAAAGAAGATCAACCCTAAGATCATCTACGCGAGCCTAAGCGGGTTCGGACTTGACGGGCCATACGCCAGCAGGACCAGCTACGCGCCCATCGCGGAGAGCTACAGCGGCTGGACCAAGCTCACGGCGGACAACATCGAGCCAGACAGCAAACCAATTATCCCGGCAGCGTACCACGGTGACCTGGACCCTGCTCTTTTTGCGGTAATCGCTATTCTGGGAGCGCTCAGACACGCCGACAAGACGGGTGAGGGCCAAGTAATCGATGTATCCCAGTTGGACGTTATGCTGGCCCAGAACGGTGTCCAGATCACAGGATACACCCTGAGTGGGCAGCTCCCCCATGAAAGGCAGGCAAACAGGATGCCCGGGCCAAGGACATGGGGCAACTTCATGTGCAAGGACGGATGGGTCTACCTGGCTTGTGACCCACAGATGCATGGCAGGCTCATGAAGGCCATGGAGGTCGATGACTTGGGCGAGGGAAGTGAGATATTGGAGAACTGGCTCAAGGATTTGACGGTCCAGGAGGTAGTTGACAGAGTTGGCTCAGTGGGAGTGCCCGTTGCGCACGTCTACAATATAGCCGAGGCCATCGAGGATCCCCATGTTAAGGCAAGGGACACCATCATCGAGTATGACCACCCAACCGCAGGTCCGGTGAGGATGCCCGGTTTCCCGGTCAAGATGAGCAAGACACCTGCAACTTACAGGCTGCCCGCCCCTCAACTGGGCGAGCACACAAAGCAGGTACTAAGCGAGATGCTGGGCTACTCTGATGAGGAGATAGAGGAGCTCAGGAAGGCTGGCGCGGTTACGCTGCCCAGATAACCCTACCTATCAATACACTCAAAACTCCCTATTTCTAAACATCTAGTATGGTGAATTTCTCGCGGTCACGTAGTGATATGGTTGACCGTTACAAGCGAGGTGGCTATATCCAGACCAAACAAATGGAGGACGCCGTTCTCGCTGTCCCAAGGGAGGAGTTCATGGATACAAGGTTCAGGGACTATGCGTACATGGACAGGCCGTTCCCCATCCCCGGCGATGGGAGGCAGACCATAAGCGCGCCCTACATGTACCCCGCCTCGTATGAGCCCCTCAGAATTGAGCCCGGTATGAAGGTCCTTGAGATCGGCGCTGGGTCAGGCTACGGGGCAGCCCTCGCTAAGGAACTAGTGGGGGAGGGGGGACTCGT
>JABXKY010000314.1 GCA_013619005.1 Candidatus Bathyarchaeota archaeon
GTAGAGGAGAGGTCAAGTTGGAGCCAGGTGAATTACTCACAGGAATGACCATCCCCCTTCAACCAAAAAATGCAGGAATGGCATTCGAGAAAGTAGGATGGACCACCTTCGACATAGCAACAGTAAACGTTGCAGCAGTATTAACTCTGAAAGATGGGAAAATCGAGCACTGTAGAATAACTCTCGGAGCCTGCTCACCTGCACCAACCAGAGTATATCAAGCAGAGACGATTCTTAAAGGCGAAGAACCAACACAGGAACTCTTCGATGAGGCAGTATATCTAATCGCAGCATGTGTTGAACCCAGGCAACGCTGGAGGAGAGCACCTCCCGAATACCGGAGAAAGGCATCCCAAGCCCTCGCAATAGATGCGATGACTAGAGCCATCGAACAAGCAAGGAGGCTTGCACAATGAAAATAGAGATCACGGTAAACGGTAGGAAACGACAGTTCGATGTTGAACCAAATAAACTCCTGCTTAACCTAGTCAGGGACGAACTATACCTTACTGGTACAAAATATGGCTGTGGTATCGGTGAGTGCGGTGCATGCACTGTTCACCTCGACGGGGAAGCCGTTTTAGCTTGCATGGTTCTCGCTGTTGACGCAGACGGGAAACAAGTTGATACCATAGAAGGAGTAGCCAAGGAAGGTAATCTAGACCCTATCCAACAAGCCTATATCGAGGAGGGAGCCATCCAGTGTGGCTTCTGCACACCAGGCTTCATCATGACCACCAAGGCACTCTTAAAAGAGAATCCAAACCCCACTGAAACAGAAATACGTGAATACCTGAAGGGAAACTACTGCCGCTGCACGGGATATGTCAACATCATAAAAGCAGTCCAGTCAGCAGCCATGAAAATACAATCCTAGGCGTTAGACTTGAAGTTGGCAGCCATAGTCCTCGCGGCTGGCAAGTCCAGCCGCATGGGTGAAAATAAGCTGCTACTCCCAGTTGGGGACCGAACGGTTCTCGAACACATTCTTTCAAATCTCGTACCCTTTGAGACTATAGTGGTTACTGGGCATAGACCAAGAAAAATCGAAGATATATCTGAGACAATGGGAGTTAGAGTGGTTCATAATTCACAATATGAGGAGGGTATGACCACAAGCTTCCAAGTTGGTCTACGAAGCATCGATGTGGATGCGGTCTTTCTAGTCCTCGGAGACACCTTCGGATTCAAACGGGAGCTACTCCAAATAATGGAGCAAATATTAGAAGATAACCCAGATGCCATGCTGGTTAGCCCAAGATACAAGGGAAGGAAAGGGCACCCAGTTCTTATTCGGAAGCCGCTTTTCAAAGAGTTCCTCAGTATCAGTGAAAAGGAGACCATGAAAACTGTCATTGAAAGGCATAATGACAAACACCTTTACGTTGAAGGTGATGAATGGGCCGTTACAGACATGGACACGAAGAAAGACTATGACCACGTAAAAGAACTATGGAAGCAAAAGAAGACTGGTTTTTCTTAGCCACGTTTAATCTTGATGAGCTGGGCTACAATACTTACTCCAATCTCCTCAGGAGTCTCTGCGTCAATATCCAATCCAATCGGGCCAATGATTCTATCAACATTTGAAGGGTTATAGCCTTCTTCTTTGAGCTGCTTCTTGTGTTCGCGAGCCTTGTTACTGCTACCAAGGAGCCCAATAAACGCAGGTCCAGCCTTAACAACATGACGGAGCCCTGAAAGCTCAAACCCGGTCTCACCGTGAAGTATGGCAATATAATCGCTTGACAGTATCTCGACCTTTTTAAGTGAATTCGGGTAGCTGCTATTTATCACTGTCATGTTAGGGAAGTTGTCCTGTGTTGCACTCTTCGCATCATCAATGATTATGACGTGGAAATCGCATTCAATTGCATATCTGGCTGTTGCCTGGGCTATGAGCCCTGAACCGAGTATGACGAGCCTTGGATCGGGTTTTACTATATCCATGTATATTTTCACCTCTCCTCCACATTTTGAGTCCACTGGAATGGCTCCCTCCTTGGGCTCAATGCCCATTGTGAAATGGAGAATCTTGGGCTTGTTCTCCTTCAAAACTTTGAGAGCCTCCCTGACTAAAAGACGCTCCATACCTCCACCACCGATGGTACCAACTACTTCCCCCTCAGACGTGATCAACATTTTGGCACCAGGGTCACGTGGACCTGACCCATCCTTCCAGATGAGAGAGCACAGTACAGCTCTATTTCCATCTTTTAGCAGCTGATTTACTCTATCTATTATCTGGGGATCACTCAGATTCAATCCGCTCCGCAGCGTCTAGGATGGCTTCAATTATCTTGACATATCCCGTGCAGCGACAGAGGTTCCCCTCGATGGCCTTCTTGACCTCGTCGGCGGTGGGTTTGGGGTTCACCTTCAGCAGGGCGTAGGATGAGATGAGCATCCCGGGGGTGCAGAAGCCGCACTGGATCGCACCGTCCTCGAGGAACGCCTGCCTCAGCTTCACCATGAAGGGATCGTCCTCCAGGCCGTCGATGGTGGTCACCGTCCTCCCCTCGACTTGGGCTGCAAGCACGAGGCACGACGTGACCGGGGCGCCGTCCAGCAGCACCGTGCATGCCCCGCACTCCCCGTTCTCGCATCCCTTCTTGACGCTCTTGACCCCCAGGTCGTCCCTCAGCAGGTCGAGGAGGGCCCTGTTGTCGGGCGCCTCGACCTCGATGTCTCGGCCGTTCAGTTGGAAGTTTACTTTCATCACTTGTTCCTCCTCGCCCTCTCCAGGGAGCTCATGTTCGAGAAGGCGACGAAGATGAGGATGCCACGGAGGAAGCCGAGGCCCTCCCGCATCCAGGCCGACCCCGGTGAGATACGGAAGCTAGCGAAGATGCTCGTGGACGCCAAGAATCCCCTCATCTACACGAGGCACCTGGGGAGGAACCCCGAGGCGGTGCAGTCCCTCGT
>JABXKY010000205.1 GCA_013619005.1 Candidatus Bathyarchaeota archaeon
GAATCTTATGGGAGCCTGGTTTGCCGCCGGAGAGGACCGGCGAGTCTTTCGGTTCGACGGCAATAGCTTGAAACTCCGGCTTCCTCCCCTTAATCGCGTCGGCAATCCCGGTAATGGTTCCCCCGGTTCCGACCCCGGCAACCAGGATATCCACCCTGCCATGCTCGGAGATTATCTCTTTGAACACCTCGGCTACCTGTTCTGGGTTTGTTACGTCTATGATCTTGGATGATGCCGACCCGCCTTCCTCATTGATCCTGTCCGCTGTCTCCGACACCTTCTCTGAGATGTCAGTCAGCACAACATGGGCGCCGTGCCATGCGAGGACCTTGCTAATCCCTGCACCTATCCCCTGCATCGCTCCGGTTACCACCGCTACTTTTCCTTCAAGTCTACTCATGGTTCTTCCTCCTGTATGCCCTCCAGCTCATGGCCCACTTCTTCGGGTCGTTGAACCCGTCGAAGACGATCCTGTGATTGCTGCTGTTATGTGGCGCCGTCTTGACCAGCTCAGGGTCAGTGTACGCCTCCTCTATCACCTTCTCCAAAACTGCGCACCAGTAATCGATGTCCGCCTTGCTGTATGTCTCGCATGGCTCGGGCGTGAACGGCTCTGGTATCAGCCACGGGTGGTGGCTGGTGAAGAAGCTCTGGATGCCGTAGTCAATCACCCTGCGATTGAGCTCGGCTATGCCCACCCCTGTATCCTTCTTCAGTTGCTCAAGGCTCCACCTGGCCTGGTCAACCCGCCTGCCGGGGTAGGTGAGGGTGATGCCCCTGATCTCCTTCAGCTTCTTGACCAGGTACTGGTTGTTAATCATGCTAACCTCCGCCGCCTCCCTGATGCCCCGAGCTCCCAAGGCCATGCACCAAGCGTATGAGCGGACAACCACCTGCAGGTTGCCCATGAAGTCTCTGACCTTTCCGATGCTCTTGGGGCGATCATAGTCAAGAGTGTATCTTCCATCCTCTTTCTTCACGATTACAGGCGTTGGCAGGTACTCCTCAAGCTCCTTTGTGACCCCCACCGCTGCTGACCCAGGCCCGCTGCTTCCGTGGGGACTGCTGAAGGTCTTGTGTAGGTTGAAGAACAGCATATCGAACCCTGCCTCCTTTGCCCTTGTGACCCCCATGATGGCGTTTGCGTTTGCCTGGTCGTAGCTGCACAGGCCCCCTGCGTCGTGGATTATTCCCGTCCACTCGTCGATGTTGAGGTTGAATATGCCAATGTCCTCTGGGTTTGTGATGAAGCACCCCGCCGTCCTTGGACCGACAACCTCCTTCAGGGCGTCGGTATCAGGCAGGCCCGTTGTCTCGTCAGGGTATAACGTGAGTACCTTGTACCCCGCAGTCGCGGGGGTCGCGGCGTCGCATGGGTGGCTGAAAATGGTGGTGATAACCTCGTCCCTCTCTGGCTCTCCCCTGTCTGCGTGGTACTTTCTCATGATGAGGGCGTTGTTGTAACACCCAGCGGACCCCCCCGGGGGCTGGAAACTGAAGGCGTCCATGCCGCTGATTTCTCTGAGGTACGTGTCACCGAACTCGTACACCATCCCGAGCAGTCCCTGTATGGTCTCCTCGGGCTGTAGCGGGTGTATGTCCCCGATGAGGCCGGCAAACTCCTCGTTGATCTTGGGGCTGTACTTCATGGTGCATGTCCCGATTCCCAGGCCAATCTCCATCTCCATGCCGAGGGTCATCTGGCTGAGCCTCAGGTAGTGCCTGAGGACCTGTGCCTGGCTGAGCTCGGGTAGACCTGGCGCAGCCTTCCTCTTCATGGAGTCTGGTATGAGGTCTGACACAGAGCCCACCCTATTCCTGATCTTCTCCTCCGCCCTTGGAGGTATGAACCCCCTCTCCCCAGGTGAGGTTAACTCGTGTATTATGGGCTCGCTCCACCGAGGCGCCTGATACTCCCTTATCTTCACGCCAGCACCTCCCTCAGAGCCGCGTCCAGTTTCTCTATCATGTCAAGGCTGTGCATCTCGGTGACACAGTAAAGGGCGGCCTCGCCCAACTCGGGGTACTCCCCATTGATGTCCTTCCCGCCAATTATCCCGTGTTCAAGAAGTGACCTGCTAACCTCCTTAACAGGCCTGTTGAACTTGACAGGGAACTCCTTGAAGAAGCCCCTGAAAGGCACCTCGACTCCATCAATATCCTCCATCAGGCTCGCAGTGTAATTGCTCTTCTGTATGATGGTCTCCCCCAGCTCCCTCATACCCTCAGGACCAAGGAGGCTCATGTAAACCGCCGCCGTGATCCCCCAGAGCGCCGTGGTCGTGCCAACCCAGTCCTTGGCGTTCTCTCGGGCTATATAGCTGGTCCTCTCATAGAGGGCCTGACCGAAGCCGTACTCCCCCTCCACAGCCGTCGTCGCGAGGCTCACCAGCCTCAGGGGGAACTCGGCGACGTAGCTCAGCTCGTCCCTGGTGGCTATGAAGCCACAACTTCCGCCGCCCGCGAACATCCTGATTCCCAGCGGCTGTGCCTCCCCGCAGGCGATGTCAGCCCCGTAGCTTGCCGGCGATGCCAGCACGCCCAGTGATATAGCATCAACACCCACCACGCTCTCGGCGTCCACACCGTGGGCGATATCACAAATCTCCTTTGCATTGGCCTCGATGACCCCCAGGTAGTTGGGGTTCTCAAAGTACACACAGGCGACTTTGTTGCTCATCTTATTCTTCAGGTCCTCGATGTCCACCCTGCCATTCTCCAGGTCCAGGTCGACCATGGTGATCTTGATGGCGTTGTCCCGGTTAACCGATCCACAGAAGTTCTCCAGTATCTGGAGCCTCGCCGGGCTCACGTTCCTGGGAACCAGCACCTCCTTCCTCTCCGTGATCCTGGAGGCCATCCTCACACTGTTCCCCGCGGCCGCGCCCCAGTCATATGTGGGGGTGCCTGATACCTCCATGTCAAGCAGCTCGCATATGAGGCTCTGGAACTCGAAATTTGCCTGGAACCTTCCCAGGTCGCTGTGGCTCCCACCCGCGTAAGCGGTAAGGAACTCACTCCTGCTCTGAATAATCTCGCAGACCTTGGGCACATAGTGGTGCCAGCAGCCAGCCCCCAGAAAGCTGATGTAATCATTGGCGGTCTTGTTGCTCAAAAATAATTCCTCGATGTGCCTCTTCAGGTCCAGCTCGCTTGGCAAAGCCTCAGGTAGATCCATTGACCGTTTCAGCAATAACCGGTCAGGGATCATCTCGGCGTAGAGCTCCGCGGCGCTGGAGGCCCCTATCTCCTCCAGCATCTTTTTCTTAATATTTGGCACGGAGTTCGGAATATATGGGTGAACAAAATCATCTCCCATCTTGAACAGTTTGATAGGTGGCGGTCCGCGTTTATCCCTTTCCATGACCCCTAGAGGCTCATGAGTCACTCCCTACTTCCATTATCGATCCTACATACGTAACGTTTAACCCACGGGTGAGAGGGAGACGCGCGCGCAGGAGTACAGCAAGACGTGGAGGAACCTGAAGATGCCCGCGGAGGTCACCCCCCAGGTGATCCACTACTTCTGGCCCGATGAATCGTTTAGAAGGGAGTTACCAAAATACCCGCCCACACATTTCCTGGACAAGCCATAGGGGCCAGCGCCCTTTTTTTAGACCTCAGTCTGGACGGTCCTGGCTATGATCTCTTCCTGGAGCTCCTTCCCGATGTCCACGAAGTAGTCGCTGTACCCTGCCACCCTCACGATGAGGTCCGTGTGTTTGTCGGGGTGAGCCTGGGCGTCCCTCAGGGTCTCCTCGTCCACGACGTTGAACTGGATGTGGTGGCCGTCCAATTCGAAGTAGCTGCGTACCAGCTGGAGTATCTTGTCGATGTTCTCCTCGCCCTCGAATATGCTGGGCAAGAACTTTTGGTTCAGTAGCGTCCCGCCGGTCCTAGCGTGGTCTATCTTGGCCGTTGACTTGATGACGGCGGTTGGCCCGTTCTTATCGGCGCCGTGTACCGGGCTGATGCCGTCGCTGACGGGGTCACCGGCCTTCCTTCCATCAGGCGTTGCACCTGTTACCCTTCCGAAGTAGATATGAACCGTGGTGGGCAGCAGGTTGACCCTGTATCTGCCTCCCTTGGTGTTTGGCCTGCCATTCAGCGCGTCATAGTAGGCGTTGAAGACGCTTACGGCGATTTCATCTGCCCTGTCGTTGTCATTTCCATACTTGGGTGTCCTGTTGAGCAGGAGCTGCCGGGTTCTCTCGTCATCAAAGTCTCCGTCAACGGCGTCAATGAGCTCCACCAGGTTCATGGTGCCCTCCTCGAAGACGTGGTGCTTGATCGCGCTCAGGCTATCGGTGACAGTGCCGATTCCGACCCCCTGGATGTAAGTGACGTTGTACCTGGGCCCTCCGTCGTGGTAGTCCTTGGCCTTCTCGATGCAGTCATCGACGATGATGCTCATGAACGGGCTGGGCAGATATTCGGCGTAGAGCCTCTCGTTGATGTTGTTGCCCTTGATCTTCAGGTCAACGAAGCAGTTGAGCTGCCTCACATAGGCGTTGAATACATCCTCGAATGAGGTGAAACCGCTGGGATCACCTGTTTTGAGCCCCACCTGCCTGCCCGATACCGGGTCAACCCCGTCATGAAGCGCCAGCTCCAGTATCTTGGGCCAGTTCATGTAACCCGTCAGCGTGCAGCTCTCCTTGCCGAAGCCGCTTATGGTTACGCACCCGCTTGGTCCTCCAGCCCTGGCATCGGCCAGGCTCTTTCCGGCGTGGAGGAACTCCTTGATGATGACGTCCGTGTTGAACAGGCTGGGCTGTCCGAAACCCTCCTTGACGACGCCTAGCGCCTGCCTCAGGAAGCCGTCTGGGTTTTGGTTGCTTAGCTGGATGCAGGCGCTGGGCTGAATGAGCTTCATGTCCTTGACCACGTCCAGTATCAGGTAGCTCAGTTCGTTGACGGCGTCAGAGCCGTCAGGTTTGATACCCCCCACGTTCAGGAGCGCAAAGTCCTGGTACGTTCCGCTCTGCTCCTCTGTGATAGCCGTCTTGGGCGGCGCAGGCTGGTTGTTGAACTTTACCCAGAACGCCTCCAGCAGTTCCTTGGCTTCCTCGCGGTCGAGGTTTCCGTTGGCTAGGTCCCGCTGATAGAAGCCGTTCCAGTGCTGGTCGACCCTGCCAGGGTTGAAGCTGTCCCATGTGTTGAGCTCGGTGACCACGCCCAGGTGGTAGAACCAGTAGGTCTGGAGCGCCTCCCAGAAATCCCTCGGGGGCTCCTGGGGCACCCTTGAGCATACATCAGCGATCTTCTCCAGCTCTTCCTTACGCTTTGGGTTTGCCTCAACGGCGGCGAGCCTTTTTGCTTCCTCGACGTACCTCTGTGAGTAAGCCGCCATCGCGTCCGCTGCGATCATCATGGCTTTCAGCTGCTCCTGCTTGCCGTACGCCTCCATGTCGTTGTGGAAATCGAGGGAGTCCAACTTTGCTTTCATGCGTGCCTTGAACCCGTTCAGTCCTGTCCTGTAGATCTTGTCATCGAGAACGGCGTGCCCCGGGGATCTCTGCTCCATGAACTCGGTGAATACCCCGGCCTCGAACGCAGTGTGCCACTGGGGCTCCATGGCCTCGAATAGCTTCTCACGCATGCTCTTCCCCTTCCAGAACGGGATGATCTCCTCGCTGTAGACGTTCTTGGCAGCCTGGTCGGCCCTGAAGGGCGTCCTCTCCCTCCCATCCATCACCTCAAGGTCGGATATGGAGTGGCAGCACAGCTCGGGGAACGTGGGGGTCGCCTTGGGCGCTTTTCCCCTCTCGCCCACTATGAGCTCTCCGTCGCTGATGCTGATAGTCTTATTTTTCAGAATGTGTTTGAAGGCCAGCGCCCTGAAAACCGGTGTGCTGTACCTATGGTTCTCGTTATCCCGGTAGAACTCCGTTAACAGCTCGGCCCTCTCTGTATCGATGTAGGGCTTGGTCGAGACGCTTTCATGCCTTAACCCTCTTATACGCTCGTTCAATCAATGGGCCTCCAAATACGGGAATTTATCCTCTAAACTCTCATCGTCCTGCCTCTCATAAATGTTGGTCTCTAGCAACTCACAATATGTGACTACTTCAGGCGACCATCAACTGTGAGTCCGCTTTAAAAGCAGAAAAACCGAGTCCCCCTTGATTAAAATGGAGTACAGTGAAATCCCGACTAGCAAGATCAGCGGATCGGGTAGGTTAACCGTGCCTGGATACGGCGTATTCAGGATTTCGGGCTCAGGGAGGATAAGCCCTGAGTTCATCAAGACAAGCGGAAGCAGCAAGATCCCCGGCGGCCTCACGGTCGGCGAGGTCAAGACCAGCGGCTCGTCAACCATCGAGGGTGATATCGAGGCCGAGTTCATAAAGATCAGTGGGTCATCATCTGTTGAGGGCTCAGTCACCTGCGAGGACATCGAGAAATCTGGCAGCCTGAGGGTCCAAAAGGACCTGAACTGCAAGTCAGCCCAGCTCTCGGGGTCCACAAGTGTGGGCGGATTCGGTAGATTCGAGAAACAGATGCGGAGCAGCGGCTCCATCAGGTTCGGCGAGGACATCAAGTCAGAGGGTAACGTCAGGTTCAGCGGAACCATCGAGGTTGAAGGCAGTGTAACAGCCAAGTCATTCGAGGGAAGGCTGGGCAGGAAGGAGAGCAACATCAGGGAGGGCATCGAGGCCGATTACATCGATCTCAGGCCCGGCAGGAACAACTGGCGAGACGAGGGCTACTTGGTTACAACCGACATCGTCGGAAAGGAGATAATCCTCGAGAACGTAGATTGCCACAACGTAACAGGTGACAAGGTCCGCATTCTATCTGGGTGTAGCATCAGTGGAAAAATCCAGTACAGGGAATCCGTTGAGGTAGACCCTGGCACCAGAATGGAAAACGAGCCTGATAAGATTGAGTAGATGGACAGTTGACCGGGATGGAAACGGAGAAAGGGGGACTAGTCCAGCGGATACGAGACGAGTTCAGCTTCGTAAGAGGCAACTTCCTCGTCATGGTGATCAGCTGGCTCGTCCTCGACTTCTTCATCGAGTTACCGGGTACATATTACCCTCTTTACGTTGAGGCCCTGGGGGGCACGGCCACCACCATCGGCCTCATCGGCTCGGTTTCGCTGATCGCCGCCGCGGTCGTCCAGATACCGGGGGGTTTCCTCGCGGACAAGTATGGCAGGAAATGGCTCATCGTCTCAATGACCTTCATGGCTGCCCTGGCGCGGATATTCTATGTCTACGCCCCTAGCTGGGAGTGGATCATGGTTGGCGCCGTTGTCGTTGGGTTATGTGGAATATATAGGCCGGCGCTTAATGCAATCGTAGCCGACTCGGTTCCCAAAGAGAAACGGGGGATGGGGTTCAGCATCATCAACATGATAGCCAGCGTCAGCACCACCCCCGCCCCATTGTTCGCTGGCTACCTGTTCACTATCTTTGGGCTTGTGCCGAGTATGCGGCTCATATACAAGCTTGTGATAGGGGGCCTCATGGTCGCCGCATTGTTACGCACGAAGCTAACCGAGACCGTTGAAAACCCCGAGAAAATCAAGGTGTCCGAGTTACTCGGCGAGTACCCTGCTTCAATGCGTGAGAGCCTCAAAGTATGGGACCTCATGCCCAGGGCGGCTTTCATTCTATTCATCGTGGATGTCGTCATGAACTTCACATCAGGGCTCTTCCAACCCATATTGGTCCTGTATATGGTGAAGGACCTAGGGATATCTGAGCTCCAGCTTAGCTACGTCTGGACTATCTTTTCTGTCTCCATTCTAATCTTCGCTTTGCCCGCGGGGAAGCTCATCGATATGATAGGTAAGAAGAAACCAATAATGGCCGCCTTCGTCCTCTGGGTCGTCGCCATACTCCTGATGGTGAACGGGAACTATGTTCGGGCTATCCTCTCGATGATAACCGTGGGTTTGCTCATGGTCATGGCCAACAGCGCCCTCGGGGCTCTAAACGCAGGGCTCGTACCGAAGGAGCACCGAGGGAAGGTAAACGGCTCCACGGGTTTCTTCAGGCTCATAGCCGCTGCACTTGGGCAGTTCACAGGTGGTTGGCTCTTCGACAACGTGAACCACCAGATCCCGTTCCTCATTCAGATCGCTTTGGTGTGTATCCCCTTATTCCTCGTCTACTTTTACATAGATGAGAACGAGGAGACCCTCCATTAGAGCATCCCTTTTTTCATCAGGTGGCCTGGGATGTCCTTCACGGACCTTAGAATGGTGTCAGGCCCAGCACCGTCCAGCTGCTGTATGCTCTGGGTTCCCGTGAGCACCGCGATCGTGTATACCCCGGCGTTCTGGCCCTCCTCGATTCCCTTCATGGTGTCATCCACCTTGATGACCGCCCCTGGGTCTTCCACGCCGTACCGTTCCATGGAGTCAATTATCATAGCGGGGTCGGGCCTGCTGGCTCCAGCTAGCTCGCTGCAGATCCATGAGTCCACCAGCCCATCCTTAACCCATCCAAGGTGTTCCACGAGGGGCTCTGCGATTTCGACCGGGAACCCCGTTGAGACCACAGTCTTGACGCCTTTTTCCTTTAGCTGCTTGAATGTCCCGGGTGCGCCCTCCATCTCCCTGATCTCTGAGATGTTCCCTTTCAGGAATCCGATGAAGTCAACGTATATCTCATCTGCCTTGTCGCCCCCCAGTTCACCTATCACCGTT